>QYPU01000107.1 GCA_007280145.1 Dehalococcoidia bacterium
GTATGAGATAAAGCTGGATTAACTAAACCTGGGCGACGAAAGTTAAAAATTGCAGTTAAATATACCGAAATTAAACTATGGAGGTCAGGGATGAGATATGCAGTTCCAGTAACCGATGAAATGATAGCTACACACTTCGGCCATTGCCAACAATTCGCCTTCTTCAATGTTGATGAGGCGAAGAAAGAAATTGTAGACAAGGAAATTATCGCTTCCCCGGGGCATGAGCCCGGGCTGCTTCCAACATGGCTGGCAGAGCAGGGAGCCTCTGTCATCATAGCCAGCGGCATGGGCTCCCGAGCACAAGACCTGTTCAGACAGAATCGCATCGAAGTCATTATTGGTGTTCTAGAGGGCGACCCTGCGAGGGCAGTTCTAGACTATATAGGCGGCAAATTAGCCACAGGCAATAACATTTGTGACCACTAGGATAAAAGAGATAGGAGAAAAAACAACCTATGCCAACTGAAGGACAGATAAGAGAAAGCCTAGAAGAAGTACTAGTTCCAGGTTCTATGCGCAGCCTGGTGAAACTGAATTTAGTCCGCGAAATCACTGTCTCCAACCAAAAAGTCAATATCACCCTTGCCTCTGCAGCTTTGAACCCGGACGCTCAAGATTGGCTCAAGGCCAAAGCCACCGACGTTATAAAGAAACTGCCAGGGGTGAATGAGGTAAATGTTAACTTTATAGAGGCTAAGCCCAAAGAACTCAATGATGTCCACTATGTGGTTGCTGTAATGAGTGGTAAGGGGGGCGTGGGCAAATCCCTTGTGGCAGCACTACTCAGCATTGCGCTTGCCCGCCAGGGTAAGGAGGTTGGTATCCTCGACGCTGACATTACTGGCCCCAGTATCCCCACAATGTTCGGCTTGAGTGGCATCCGCCCCAGCGGCAGTGATACTGGTATCCTGCCAGTATTATCTAAAATGGGCATTAACATCATGTCCATTAACCTTGTTCTGGAACATGAGGATGATGCAGTTATCTGGCGCGGCCCTCTTATCGGCAAAGCTATTCAGCAGTTCTGGGAAGACATGCTCTGGGGTAAGCTCGACTGCCTCATAGTCGACCTGCCACCAGGCACCGCTGATGCTCCATTGACTGTAATGCAGTCTCTCCCAGTATCTGGGGCGGTTATAGTATTCAGTCCACAGGAGCTGGCAGCGATGGTAGTAAGGAAAGCAATAAAAATGACTCAACAAATGAATGTCCCTATTATAGGTGTAGTGGAGAATATGAGCTACTTCACTCTGCCTGATTCGGGGAAAAGATTAGAGCTCTTTGGCAAGAGTAAGAGTGAGGAAATGGCAAAGACAGCCGGTGCACCACTTCTAGCACAAATACCTATCGACCCCGAGCTAGCTCAGCTCTGCGACAAGGGTGAGCTAGAACGCTATAGTTCAGATGTATTTGATACCCTTAGCCAGAATTTCATCACCGCGCTACCCCTCAAAGCAAAACAGACATAGAGTGCTCACGGAGACCAGAGATGACTGCAGAGTTTGATGAGCTGGAGAACCAGATAATGGAGGGGATGAGGCAGGTATATACCGAAACGGTCATCGACCATGCTATGAATCCCCGAAACGTAGGCAGTATTCCTGACGCTGATGGTTTTGGTTCTGTAACAGGTCCTTGCGGCGACACTATGGAAATATGGCTCAAGGTAAATGGCAACAAGGTAGAGGATGCTACCTTCTGGACAGACGGCTGCGGCACAAGTATCGCCTGTGGCAGCATGGCAACAGAAATGATTAAAGCTAAGAATATTGTCCAAGCGTCGGCTATCAATCAAAGTAAAATCTTAGAAGCTTTGGGGGGGCTACCTGAGGACAGCCTTCACTGCGCTCTGTTAGCAACGAACACCGTTAAAGCGGCAATTCAGGATTACCTGGCCTTGAAAAACGAGCCATGGAAAAAGGCCTACAGGAAACATTAACGCCAAAGATTTCTGTCTTCGATTCCATGGCTTCGCAATACGATTCGTGGTTCGAAGATAAAGGGGAGCTCATCTTCTCTATAGAAATTCAAGCCTTGCAGCAAGTTCTGTCTCCGCTGCCAAAGCCCTGGCTTGAAATTGGGGTAGGCAGCGGCCGTTTTGCCCAAGCCCTAAGAATAGAGAACGGGCTAGACCCATCAATCGAGCTCCTTAAGATAGCCAAAAATCGAGGTACAAATGCTTTTCTTGGTAGAGGAGAAGCAGCTCCCTTTAAGAACAATACCTTCGGTGCAGTATTCCTCATTGTCACCCTGTGTTTTGTAGATTCACCTTTGAAAGTTCTAATGGAGACTAATCGCCTCCTTATTAGCGAGGGTGGTCATATAGTACTCGGCTTAGTGCTGCGAGAAAGTCCCTGGGGGAAATTCTATGAATTAAAGAGAGCGAAAGCGCACCATTTCTACAAGCACGCTACCTTCTACAACTACGCAGAGCTTGAGGCATTCCTCATGCAGGCTGGTTTTTCAATCGAAAAGGTTATTTCAACACTGTTTCAAAAGCCTAACAAAGTAGAGCATACAGAGTCCCCACAACAGGGCTTTTCTCCCGATGCCGGCTTCACCGTAATTGCGGCTAGGAAATACTAAGTACATAAGCACCATTAGAAAGGAGAGGGAAAATGCCTCCCATAGTTTCAATTGTAGGTAAATCGAAGTCAGGGAAGACCACACTTATAGAAGGGCTTATTCCGGAGCTAAAGTCAAGGGGTTACCGAGTAGCTACCATCAAGCATGCTCGCCGTGAATTAGCTTTTGACAAACCAGACAAGGATAGCTGGCGGCATATTCAGGCTGGAAGTGAAGCTACAGCCACCGCTTCCTCAGGCCAGATTGTGCTAATCAAGCCTGCCACACAAGATGTTGGCCTCGATGACATAGCCCGCCTCTTTGGAGAAGACTATGATATTATCCTCGCCGAAGGATTTAAGCAAAGCAACACGCCTAAGATAGAGGCCCACCGCAAGGAAGTTGGACCACCGCTTAGCAGCCTCAGGAAACTCATAGCCATAGCCACCGATGAACCACTTGAAACCAAAACCAGACAGTTCTCTTTGCAAGACATTAAAGGCCTGGCCGACCTCCTGGAAAAAGGCTTCATAAAGCCTCAAAGGGAACGAACTTCTATTTATGTAAACAATAGCCCTATATCGCTAAGTGCCTTCCCCAAGGAAATCATTACTAATACCCTTATCGCCATGGTCTCTAGCTTAAAAGGGATAGAAAACATCAAGAGCCTGGAGATTTTCCTTAGGAAAGAACAAAAACCGTGAGGCTAAGGGACTACCATCGGATATTTAGAGCTGGGAGTTGAGGCATAACAATGTCAATCATTTATGGACCTGTTCCCTCCTGGCGGCTAGGCAGTTCGCTGGGCATAGACCTTCTATCCGTCAAAGAAAAGACCTGCTCTTTCAATTGCACCTATTGCCAGTTAGGGAAAACTGTCCACCTTCTGAGTGAACGAAGAGAATTCGTCAACCTGGCTCAGCTAAGCAAAGAGCTTGGGGCAATCACAAAAATAGAGGCCGACTATGCTACCTTCTCCGGTACAGGAGAGCCAACTTTAGCTAGCAATCTGGGGCGAGCCATAGAAGTAGTTAGGTCAATTATGCAGCTCCCAATAGCAGTACTGACCAACTCCTCCCTAATGTCCAGGGAGGATGTGCGCCGCGAGCTTACTAAAACCGATGTAGTAGTGGCAAAACTAGATGCGCCAAATGAGGAGCTATTTACCTTAATAAACAGACCAGCGCTTGGTTTGCATTTCACCGAGATAGTGGCTAGTATTAAAAAATTCAGGGACAAATATAAGGGCAAGTTAGCTCTCCAGATGATGTTCACCAAAGCCAACAGGGACTATGCCTCAGAAATGGCAATGATAGCTGCTGAAATTTCGCCAGACGAGGTGCAGCTTAATACGCCCCTCCGCCCCTGCAGGGTAGAGCCTCTGCCGCCTGAGGAGATTGCTGCCATACGGCGAGAGTTCGTCAACTTTAAGAATATAGTTACAGTGTATGAGACACCAAGGCACAAGGTTATGCCATTGAATTTAGCAGAGACACTACGACGCAGGCCTGAGCTTTAATGCACAAGAGGTATCTGCCGCTGACTGCGGCAGCTATACTACTAGCACGATAATACAGTGAAGAAATACCGAAATGGGTGAAAGCAAGAAACTCCTAACTAAAGCTGAGGCGCAACAGATAGCTGAAAAGTTTTTGCTTACCAAATACTTCCAATCTAGAGTTGACTTCGGCGATAGCCAGCTAATTGTTAAAGACGATGTTCAAATACACCAATTACAAGGTAAAATTACCATGTCTTCCCGAAGTTTAGTCGACCGCTTCATTATCCCCAAAACTGCAAATAAGTACGACTTCAAGATAGAAATCGATGCCCAAGAGGGACAAGTTCTCAATTATGAGTTCACATAGATGCTATATACTTCGATAAATGTTAGTTTTCCCAGGCATCATCACCAATGAGAGGCACAAAACGGCAACCACCCAAATTTTCAACTACATTCCTCTTTTTTTTCTTAGTAACCCTAAGCAAGTCCTGCTCCCATCTTGAACCCACCGGGATAACCAATCTTCCACCTACAGATAATTGCTCAAGGAGTGCATCAGGAACATGGGGTGCACCGGAAGTAACTATGATAGCATCATAGGGAGCTCCAGCCACCCAACCTAAAGTCTTCTCAGCCATATGAACTTCAATATTGGTATAACCCAGCTTGCCTAGAACCTGTCTAGCTGACTCTACTAGTTGGGGAATACGCTCAACACTAACTACCCATTTGGCCAGTTCGGCCAATATTGCCGTCTGATAGCCACTTCCAGTGCCTATTTCCAGCACTTTTTCGCTACCTTTGAGCTTTAAAGCTTGGGTCATCAAAGCCACGATGAAAGGCTGGGAAATGGTCTGCCCAAAACCAATGCTTAAAGGTATATCGTCATAAGCCGAGTGGTAACAATCTGGTGATACAAAAAGCTCACGAGGCACGTGTGCCATAGCTGCAAGCACACGCTTATCACTGATTTCTTGGCTCAGGTATCCAACTAATCTAGCTCGGGCTGTATCTAAACCCACGCATGTACTACCTTGAAACTTTAACCCAGTATGAATGTCAACACAATAAGGATTAGAAGCAGAGCGCCGGCAATAATACCAATACGCCGTAGCTCAGGCAATACATATTGATAGCGAGTTGTCTGCACTGAAGATAAGGAGGGTTGAACCGAAGGCGCTGAGGCATTGGACTCAGGCGGTGCCTGGCGGATTGGAACACGTTCAATGGGCACTCTTTTTGCTAAATTAGCAGCAGTCCTGCGTTTAGCTCTGACTCGTCGTGATTTTTTTGACATATTCCTGCTCCATAAAACCTCTTATTATAATATATCTGCTACCATCAAGGAAAACTGAGCTGCTCTCTGACTCTAACTCAAGGATAAAGCCCTACCTGCTTATAAGCTCTGGTAGTTGAGATATGAGCATGTCCCAGAAGCTTCTGAACAGACTGCAAGTCAGCACCACCCCTTAGTTTATGAACGGCAAAGCTATGGCGTAGACTACGCGGGGTGACTTTAGCACTGATTCCAGCTTTATCAGCATAGCCTTGGATGATTTGCCAGAAACCTTGCCGGGTAAGCCGCTCACCCCTGCGGTTGAGAAACAAAGCCACCTCCTTTTCATCACTCAACAAGTCAAGACGAAAGTTATCTAAATATTCTCTAGCTACCTGTATTATATATTGGTCGATAGGAACAAATCGAACTCTGGAGTTTCGACCGTAACAACGGACACTACCTGCTTTCAAGTCGATATCTTCCACGTTTAATGCCATTAGCTCACTGGCCCTTAAGCCGGTAGCATAAAGTAACTCCAGCATCGTCTTATCTCTCTTTGCTTCCGCAGTAGAAAGCTTTGCTGGTTCTGACAGCAAACGACGAACTTCAGAAATAGACAAAGGTCGGGGTAAAGGTCTGTCTACTCGCGGTGAGACCAAATTCGGTGCCAAGTCACCCCTCAGCTTCCCCTTATCTACCATAAACTTAAGGAAAGATTTGGCTGCAGCTATCTTGCGAGCTATTGTGGACGCCGTGTAGTTTCTTTCTTTTAGATTACGTATGTAACCCGATAGAAGCCCGGCATTTAACGCAACCCCAGAAGGGTCACGCCCCCCTCTCGAGCCTTCGAATTTCGCATAAGCAGCTAGCTGATTCAAATCACTATTGTAAGCTGCTAAGGTATTCGGGGAGTATCTTTTTTCCCTGGCCAGGTAATCAAGAAAAGACCTTATATCTTCTTCCATTTTGTATACCCCTTTATTTTAACATAACATCACTAAGTGAAGCTACTTAAATAAATAGAGAAGAGAGAAATCTTTGAAACTTTTTGTCTCCCTTCATCTCCAATGTTACAATAAATTGAACTGTGATGACAATGCCAATTCAGACACAGCTAAAAGCCCTGCCATCAAGACCTGGAGTCTACCTGTTCAAAGATAACGAAGGCAAGGTTATTTATGTTGGTAAAGCAGCCAGTCTTTACCACCGGGTAAGGTCTTACTTTAGTTCTGGTACTAATTTACCACCAAAACTTCAACGGCTAGTAGCCAGGATAAGCGACTTTGAGACTATAGTTACCGATTCTGAGCAGGAAGCACTCATTTTGGAGTGCAACCTGATTAAGAAATACCGACCTCGCTACAATGTGAGCTTGAAAGATGACAAAACCTTTCCCTACCTTAAGATAGACCTCGATAATGATTGGCCTGGCGTCCGCATTACTCGACGCTTCCATAAAGATAAAGGTAGATATTTCGGTCCTTTTGCCAGTGCTGGTTCAGTACACAAAACGTTAAGGTTAATAAGAAAAATCTTTCCCTTTCGCTCTTGTAATAAAGTTATAACCGGGGCAGATTCCAAGCCCTGCCTTGAATATCACATCCATCGCTGCCTGGGTCCTTGCATCGGTGCTGTAAGCAAAGAAGACTATGACGAAGTAATAAGACAGGTTATCCTGTTCCTCGAAGGCAAACAAGAGCTAGTGCTTCGGGAACTCAAGCACAAAATGAAAAATGCTTCGCAGCAACTACAATTTGAAAAAGCAGCCTTGCTTCGCGACCAAATTCAAGCCATAGAAAGGGTTATTGAAGGACAACGGATTGCTATCACAGTAAAAGGTGAACAGGATGTCATTGCCCTGGCACAGACCAAAGACCTGGCTTATGTAGAGATTTTCTTCATCCGCAATAATAAACTTATTGGCCGGGATTATATTCTAGTAGATGGCATCCGAGACGAAGAACCAGGTCAAATAATGGGCAGCTTCGTTAAACAGTACTATACCTCGGCCTCACCAATACCGCCTGTAATCTTACTCCAATATCCGGTTGATGAGCCAGCAGTTATTACCAAGTGGCTACAGTATCAGAGAGGAGCACCGGTCAAGCTGCATGTGCCACGCCAAGGAGCTAAGAAGCAGCTACTGGATATAGTCGCCGAGAATGCCCGCCAGGGGTTAAACCTATATCAAGTCAAGCAATCAGCAATCGCCGAACCCACCACTGTATTAGAGGAATTGAAGGACAGGCTTTGCCTACCAAAAATCCCAATAAGAATAGAGGGCTATGACATCTCCAATATTCGAGGCAGTTTAGCTGTAGGTAGCATGGTCGTTTTTGATAAAGGGATACCCAGGCCAGCTAATTACCGACGCTTTAAGATTAAGACAGTAGGCGGCATTGATGACTATGCTATGATACAGGAGGTGCTGAGACGACGTTTTAGAAGATTCACGGCTGCTGAGGACAGGTGGTCAATAGTCCCCGACCTTGTTCTTATTGATGGTGGCAAAGGCCATCTCAATGCTGCTCTGGAAGTAATGAGGGAATTAGAGCTCGACTCCATTCCAACTGCCAGCCTGGCTAAGGAAAGAGAAGAGGTATTCATTCCGGGGAAATCTAAACCAGTTGATATTTCTCAAACCTCCGCAGCGCTTCACTTGCTTCAAAGAATTAGAGACGAAGCCCATCGTTTCGCCTTAGGCTATCACCAAAGACTGCGGCACAAGAAAGGCATAGCCTCCGTCCTCGATAGTATTCCCGGAATCGGACCCAAGCGCAAAAAAGCCTTAATAAAGAAATTCGGCTCGGTGCACGGCATCAAAGAGGCATCAATAGATGAGCTAGCGGCGATGGAAGGAATAACCCATAAGCTGGCTGAGAAAATTAAGGAATATCTGTGATACTCCGTCGACAAGGCTATTGACAATCCTAGTATAATCAGAGGAGGAGGCAAACTATGTTAACTGCATCGAAATGGCTTCTAATAATAGGTAGCGTGTTGCTAATTGCAGACTCAATAATGATATTCTCCGGCATACCTAATCCATTCTTTGGGTGGCCTTTACCCTGTCCCGTAGCTCTGCTCCTGCTTGGCCTGGGTATCCTTCTTTTCGCAATCGGCAGTAAAGCCTTTAAGAAACAATAACGTATTTCAACTCACCAGTTCAGTAGGGACAGACCTTCAGGTCTGTCCGCATCTTTCCCCCTCCCTCTATCTTCCTCCCGCTAGGGGTGGGAGAACTGTAAGCAATTTTGCGGTTGAACATAGTGCCACCCTTCGTTTCTTTTCCCTCTCCCTTGACGGGAGAGGGCCAGGGTGAGGGTGAGTTTCTGACAGGTCAAACACCTATCCCTACATTTCTAAACTATGATTATCCCCTTAGCATCTGCCTTAGCACTTCAGCATTCTTCACCGCATAGGCTTCAGCATCATTGTTGAAGTAAATATAGACTGTCTTTAGATTTGTCCCTAGCTTGGCAATCCTCTTTGCCCAATCGGAAAGTTCCGCATCACTGTAGCAACTCGCGTATAATCCAGCACTGCCATGAAATCGGATATAGGCAAAATCAGCCGTAGCCACTAGCGGGCAGGTGAAGTCAGGCATATCGAAGACACATAAGCCAACATTATGTCGCCTTAGAAGGCTAAAGACGCTATCGTCAATCCAGGACTCATGGCGAAACTCGAAGACATGGCGATATTGATGGGGCAAGATAGCCAGGAAGGCCTCTAAGGTCTCATCATTACGTTTCATATTAGGCGGCAATTGATATAGGAGCGGACCTAGCTTGCCTTGCAGGAAGTCAGCTCGAGACAGGAAATTCCCTAACGGCTCCTCCACATTCTTCAGCCTTTTTATATGAGTGATAAAGCGGCTTACCTTGACGGCAAAGACAAAACCCTCGGGTGATGATTCCCGCCAGTTAACAAAAGCCTCTTCTGAAGGCAAACGGTAGAAGCTATTATTGAGCTCCACGGTGAAGAAATGCTGAGCGTAAAATTCCAACCACTTTGGTTTAGCCAGTTTTTCAGGATAAAAAAGCCCTTTCCAGTGGTCATAATGCCAGCCACTAGTCCCGATATAATATTCAGGCATCGCTCCTCCAGATTGGACTTCGCCACCTCCCCTTAGCTATAATTAGCTACTAATGAAAGAGATAGATAATCAATCAAGATTTCCAGTGACAACTCCTCCACAGCTTCTCAACCAGGGCTTTATCTGGGTAAATAACCGCCTCAGTTTTATTAAAACTAAAAAATTCTCAGAAATTTCTTCATGGCTAACGCTGCCTGCCTTCATGCTTGGGTTTCTTTTCCTGGCTTTGATAATAGGCTTACTGTTATTCGCCTTCTCACTTTATGTAATATTTCATTTGCTGATTTCCCTACCCAGCTTGAGAAAAGGACGTTTCAGCGATTCTAGATAAGCAAAGAGGCATCCTTTCCAGCACACCTCAGAAAACCTTCCTTCATCCTTTATATCTCCTCCAACCGTGCTAAGTCAAATTTCATACCGTCGCGGGCAGCGATAACTAAAACACCCGTGTCCTGGCTTAACCGCTCAGCTAATTCCCATGGCTTAGCCCGCCACAGTGACATGCCGAAATGAGTAAGGATGGCAGCCTTCGGCTTCACCTCTTCAATTATCTGCCTGGCCTCAGGAATAGACAAGTGGTCAACCGGAGCCTTGGCCTCCAGCATAACTACATTTATGATTAATAACTCGCCTCGATAGTAACCAGGCAATTCAGCAAAATACTTGGTATCGATAATCCAGGAAAAGGTATGCCTCGGTGTTGTAAAGACAAAGCCATATGTCTCCACCAAATGATGATGTCTGACAGGAGTTTCAAAAGTAATACCATCGACAGAATAAGACTTGCCTTCAGACAAAATCTCTATACTCTGTGGATAGCTTTGTAAATAAGGAAGAATGACAGTGTCCTTATTCAGAGCATCGGATGGGGCAAAGACTATACCCCTCTGCCTCCAACCTCCCTCAGTCATAGCTTCAATCATAATATTGATGTCACCAGAATGGTCAAGGTGTTTATGAGACAGGATGATAGCTTTAAGCTTGGCAGGATCGAGTTTTCTTCTGGTAACTCCAACCAGACAACCAGGGCCAGGGTCAAGAAGTATCTCGGTACCACCCAGATTAAGCCAGGCTCCACCTGAAGCCAGAAACTGCTTGGTCACCACGAAACGGGCACCCGCAGTACCAA
>QYPU01000070.1 GCA_007280145.1 Dehalococcoidia bacterium
ACTGGCTCACCGCCTTCTACAGTATGAGTCTCCGCAAAGAAACAACTTATCCCAAGCTGAGCAAGAAAAGATTCCAGCCCAGGCTTAATATAGCTCTCACCCTGGCTGCCAGTATGATAAGCAGGACGATAACCACATTCAGGAAGCCAGATAGAAGATGGGCTTACACCAAAATGGCGCTGGTAGTTCACCTTGCCCACTTGCAGTTGACCATAAATGGAGGAATCACGTTCCAACAAGGGCAAATATGCATGAGTAGCTGCGCTAGTAGCTATCTCTACATATCCTTCATCTTGCAGTTGCTTGAAGGCAGAGATTATATTTTGGTCAAATCTTTGATTGAAACTGGTTAGTACCTGCTGATACCTATCAAGATAGAATTTAGCCAAATAATGAAGGTGCTCCTCACCAGCCTTATCAAAACGCTCCACATCTGCTTGAGCCCGGCGAATTTTATCCTGGATGAATTCACCCATGTGGGCAATTACCAATGAGTCAGCTAGCTGCTCAACCAAAACCGGGGTAATACCCAAAGTTAATTTGAAAGGGCAGCCTTCCTGCCTCAAATCATAAAGTGCATCAAGCAGAGGAATATAAGTCTCTAAGGCTGCTTCATGAAGCCACTCCTCACCATGTGGCCAACGCCCAGCATTGCGGCAGTAAGGAAGATGGCTATGCAAAACAAAAGTAAAAGCTCCAGCTTTCATTGTCTATATTGAATGGCGCCCTAGACTTTCCCTGGTTACACTGCCTCCACTGGGGATAAGCTTAGAAGCGAAATCAGCGCTTTCCACCCAGCAGTCAATTTTACAATTGCGCCCGACCCTGACATCACCAGGTATTTTAGCCCCTTTGCCTACTATGGTTATGCCGGTATTCAGATACTCTGGCTCCTCCTGATTGGGTGTAAAATCATCGCCATAACCAATATGGCATCCTGGACCAATCCAAACCTGCTTATCAATAATAGACCGGTCAACAATAGCTCCCTTGCCTACAGTAACATCGTCAAAGATAATCGAATCCTTCACCACAGCACCTTCCTCAACAAACACCCCTGGAGAAATAACAGAGTTCTCCACTCGACCATTAATGATAGCACCATTAGACACCAAGCCTCGCGCTATCTGTGCCTTCGGTCCTGATTTAACGGGAGCTAAATTCTGATAAACAGTGCGTATTTCGGTTTCTGGATTATAAAGATTCAGCTCGGGCAAATCTACAATTAAATCCATATTGGCTTGCCAATATGATTCAATAGTGCCTACATCTCGCCAATAACCACGAAATCTGTAGCCATACACTTTATACTTCCCAATAATTTCAGGTAGAACGTCATGCCCAAAATCATAGCCAACTTCCTTCTGCACGCACCCTCCCAAACAATCATTAAGAATATCCTTGTTAAAAACATATATTCCCATAGAGGCAAAATTGCTTTTAGCTGTCTTCGGTTTCTCTTCAAAATTAACTACACGCTCATTATGGTCAATAGTGATAATGCCAAACCTTGAAGCTTCTTCTAAAGGCACTTCGGTTACAGCCACAGTGACATCAGCTCGCCTGTTACGATGGGTAGCTATCATATAATCATAGCGCATGGCATAAACATGGTCACCAGACAAAATGAGAACTTCATCTACTCTCTGGTCTTCCAGATAATAAAGGTTCTGGTAGACAGCATCAGCCGTGCCTTTATACCAGTCTCGACTTGACCGACTCAAAAAAGGCTGGAGCAAAACAATTCCACCGGCAGTCCTATCAAAATCCCAGGGTCTACCGATGCCTATATGCTGAGCTAGGGAGCGAGGATTAAACTGGGTAAGAACAGCTACATTATAAATCCCAGAGTTAGCGCAGTTGCTCAACGTAAAATCGATAATACGGTATCTGCCGCCAAAAGGCACTGCCGGCTTAGCTCTCTCCGCAGCCAGAATACTCAACCGCTCACCGGCCCCACCAGCCAGAATCATAGCTACTACCCGATTCATACCATCACCTCCCTGCTAGCCTCATTCCTCATTTTAGCCCAACCCCGTATATTTGTCGACTTAATATACTCTACAGATTAATTCCACGACTCTTAGCTGCCCCCACCTTTTAGAGAAAATAATAGTCATAGGAGCTATCGATAGCCTTAACAGGAAGGGTAGGAAGCTGAGTCTTGTTTAGATTACTGGTAAAAAAGCTTTATAATACTACAATTATGAAACCGAGCTTCAGCCTATTGATATTATTACTATTGTTTCTCGTTGGTTGTACTTGCCCGCTAGCCCCGCCCACGATAAGCTCCCAGCCATCAATAGTAAGTGCCGAATACGGAGAGGAATTAGCCAAGCAGTTCTGTCCTCTAATCTATTTGTGTAGAGAAGGTGAGATAGTGGAGAATTTTGAGCCTGAGCAGATAGAAATTATGCTCGATACGGCAGTTCTTCATGATGTAGAAGACCCCTCGTTCTCTGAAATGGTAACGTTATCTAACCTGTTGCGATGGTCAAAAAACATCTACTATCTTGACATCGCAGAGTTGGAGCCTAAAACTAATTCAGTAGCTGAATATAAACTTACCTACGACAAGGCAAAAGCTCGATATCAGCCTAGTGTATATGCTCGGGTTAAGGAAGGTGGAGGGGAAAGCTACACAGTGATTCAATACTGAATATTTTACTATTTTAATGATTGGCGCAACTGCCATGAGGGAGACTGGGAGCTCGTGCAACTCTGCTTTCCCGGTTGCACGACGCAAGAGCTACTGGAAAAAGCAGAGCAGCCACTCTTTGCGGCATATTCACAGCATCAAGCTGGCCAAAGGATGTCATGGAGTGACATGAAAGATAATGCTCTGGTGTTAGACACACATCCGGTGGTCTATGTCGCCCAGGGTTCACATGCTAACTACTTTGCCCCCGGTCGCTTTTGGTCAGGACTCGATTTCGATAACACGGGGGCGTCTTCATGGAAGGTGCTCAAACCAGAGCAGCTCAATTTAGTCCTGGTACCTGAAATTGGAACTGAGAGTGAGGAACCCGGCTGGCTGGAATTCAAGGGTAGATGGGGAGAAAACCTTGATTTTTGCATCTCCGTACTCGGACTGAAGTTCTGGCAGCGCGGTTCCTTTGGTCCACCATGGGGGGAAGGTGGACAAACGAATACAAAGTGGGAACGCCCTAGTGAATGGGCCTCTAAGTTACCTGAGTATCCAGACCCATTTTGGACATCATTCTTTAAGTTAGCCGGAGACTGCTTTAACCGGGCTTTCTTTTGCCTATTCAGCCCGGTTAACATACATGTCTATCATTCTCTGGGACACCATGTCGGATTAGATGAAAATGGTGAGTTAGAAAATCAGATACCCGGAGCAACGTATATTGCCCCACAAGGAACACAATACAAGACAATAGTCATCCCCAGTGCTGATATTTCATATGGATATAAGTTGGTTGTGAATGGAACCGGCTCAGGAATTATGGATATAAAAATACAGGTGCCTGATACCAAGAATAATGCCAGGCACTATTTAGAATATGCCAGCATGCCAGTTTCCGCAACAACTGTAGCACGAGTCGACATAGTGCCAGACGGAGTAATCAGACTGGAATTAGACAGTGATGGAGACGGTGTCTTCGAATTGGAAGGCACACCGGGTAAATTCGAGGGAAAGAAGGTGACACCACCTGTCATCGAAGCTAACCCAGCTAGACTTAGCCTTGAGCCCACAAGAGTTGAAAGCGAAATAGATACTCCTCACCAAATAGTAGCTACAGTATATGATTGTGCGAGCAAGCCGATGACAGGTATAAAGGTTAACTTTATAGTCAAGGGTGCCAATAGTATTAGTGGTGAAGCCGCCACTGGCAACAATGGCCAGGCTATTCTCACTTATTATGGCAAGAATCCCGGTGAAGACAACATCACAGCTAAGATTGATAGTCTCGTAGCCACTGCCACCGTGATGTGGACAAGTGAGCCTGCAGCATCTACACCCGCCAGACTTATGATTTACCCTGTTCAAGCTAAAAACCCGGTGAGAGCTGAGCATACAATTACATTCACAGTCTATGACACTGAAGGCAAACCCATGCCAGAGATAAGAATATATATTAATCGTGCCGGCGCTAATCCTTTTGCACCCATCCAACTTGTTACTGACGCCAATGGTAAGGCTAATTACTTCTACATTGGCAAGAATGCTGGTATTGATACCATCTCCGCTAGGGTTGATAACCTGGTGGCCAAGGCACCAAAAGAATGGTATGTACCAATGCAGCCGGCCAAGATTAGTCTTGAGCCTGCTAGAAGCACAAACAGGATAGGAGAGCTGCATACCGTGGTGGCTACTATACTTGATGCTAACGGGAAGCCTCTGCCAAGGGTTACGGTATACTTCAAAGTCTCTGGTACCATTGACAAGAATAGCAGGGTTACCACCGGAGCTGATGGCAGGGCCAGTTTCAGTTACTCCAGCAAAGAGGTGGGGGAAGATACCATAGTGGCCACCTGTGACAACTTAAGGGCAATAGCTACAAAAGAGTGGATAGTACCGCCTCCTCCAACAAAAAGATAAAGTTAGTGCGCAAATTCCATTTGTAATGTGTGTGGCAATAAAGTGACGGTAACTAGGGTTGGAGGTGATACTCTGGTTTGCTACGGGCAGGGTATGGAGAAAATAGAGTGAGTGCATTATGCCGAATCTAAAGTGACCGACCATTATGCTGTCGCCTCCAGATGACCGAAAATAACCATCCGTCTTTGTTTGATTATCTGTGATACACTTAGTGCTTATAAAGCAGTTAATAGTAGGATACAAGAATAACAATGAATAACAAGCACAAGAATATAATACGATGCTTCGTAAGTATAATTGCATGCCAGTGTGCTGGTCTTGTCGGTTCGATATTCACAGCCGATGCAATCCAAACTTGGTACACAACTCTTCAAAAACCATCCTTTACACCACCCAACTGGTTGTTTGCACCCGCCTGGGTAACACTTTATCTACTGATGGGCATATCAGCATTCCTGATATGGCGTACAGGTTTAGATAAGCGGCAGACGAGAACAGCTCTGATACTGTTCCTGATACAACTGATTCTTAATACCTTATGGTCAGTAGCCTTCTTTGGGTTGGAATCCCCGCTGTATGGAATCATTGTGATCGTAATTCTATGGAGTGCAATACTACTAACAATACTGAGGTTTCTCCGAATTTCAACAGCTGCCGGAGTACTTATGCTACCATATATTTTATGGGTGAGTTTCGCAGCAATTCTGAATATCTCAATATTCATGCTAAATCAATAAGCCAATGCGAATATATGGGTCAATGGACGATATATGCATGTCTTCAGAAAACTAGGACACTACAGCCCCAGAGATATTGCACACTTCATTGAGCACTGGATACTTCAAGCATAGTTTGCAGAAGACTCATCTGGAGCAGAGCGAACCCGGGAACTCCTCTACTTTTCCTGCTGAATACGGTTTCTCTCTATTTAAGGTCTATAACCCAATAGCTAACATCTACGATGCCAACTTCAACCTAGTTAAGAGGATGTACAATTCTTTGGGGCGATTCACTGTACAAAATGTTGATTTTGAGTTTTATTGACTAGCTTAGCCATTTACGGTTCAGCTACTCTCTTTTTTGGTGAGGTTGCCTTGCCAGGTAGCCGACGTAACCGATGAATTTCTCGCGTGGCACAGCGATGGATTTGACTCGACTAGCCTGTCGCCGTCCCCAGGTTATCCAACTACGAGCCCAGAACCACCAGAGAACAGCCACTATGGCCGTTCCCATGAGTCCCAGGACAGCAAAATAGCCCCAGTGCCACTTCAGTTCTGGCATATACTCGAAGTTCATTCCGTATATACCGGCTATTAGAGTAATGGGCATGAAGATAGCAGCTACAATGGACAAGATTCTCATTGTCTCATTCTGCCGGTTTGCTACAGATGACATATATGTGGCAAGGGCATTGTCAGCTCTATCTCGAATGAGCTGGTTCAAGTCTTCTATCCGCATTAAATGGTCGTAAACGTCCCGGTAGAATATCTGTGCCTCCGCTTTTATCAATGGGAACTCGCCCCGGCTGAGGCGGTTCAGGATATCCCGCTGGGGAGAAATACCCCGATGTATTCGCAGCATGGAACGCTTGAGCTTTAGAATAGCTTCCAGGGTTGCCTGCTGAGGATTACGAATTGACTCCTCTTCAATATCATCAGTGAGCTCACTCATTCTATCTACTATAGGTAAAACATTGTCAATTAATGCATCGACCACGGCATGGAGCAGAAAGTCTGCCCCATACCTCATAGGACGGCCATCACCTTCTACGAGCTGTCTCACAGCTTCAACGCTGTAAAGAGGTAAATGATGGATGCTCACCACGAAATGGGAACCAAGGAAGACTGCCAATTGAGTTGTCTCCACTATGTCTGACTCCGATAGATGGTTGATACCATTAAACAAAATAAAGATATAGTCACCGAAATCGTCAATCTTAGAAGAATGAGTCACTGGGCTAACAGCGTCCTCGACGGCAAGATGGTGGAAGTGGAAGCCTTGTTCCATGAGCTTGCCATCTCCTTCCTTGGGCTCGTCGATGTCCACCCAAAGCAAACCACGCCTGGATTCAAAAACAGCTCTAGTGTCCTCCTCGTTTAGATCATACCTGAGGTCACCCTCTGGGCTTAAGTAGTACGCCTTAAACGACATCGTGTACCTCCTCAGTCAATCATTTGAGCATAACTCAATTCTAACACTTTAAAGAGATCTTATCTCGGCCCAAGAATATTATCGAGTACGTAGGCTACGGAATCTATGTTGATAGAAAATAAAAGAGGTGTCATTATTTGCAGTTTTGAAATTCCATCGGATTGATTGGATAGCGCATTGCAAGGCTTTGTACATCCATCAATTAAGACTACGATTGGTACACCCAAATTGCCTAGCTTATATTCATGACATTGTGGAGGAAGCTGATTCAGTTTACGATATTTTATTTGTTGTCTACTTGAAGTATAATGAGCTGACAATGCTGTTGAGGCATATATGACATGGTGATTAGCTGGTCAATAATATTGAACTGGTTTGGGGAGTATGGATGGAGGATTCTACTACTCATTGCTATCTACGTGGCGCTATACTTTGTGATACGCCGATTTATACCTCTTGCAGTAGGGAAAGCCGTGAAACGCACAATGAAGAACAAGCCCAAAGCCTTAATAAAGAAGAGAACAAACACATTAAGCTCAGTATTTATTCAGACTGGAATGATAGGTACTGGCATAATTGTTCTTTTTACTATCTTGGCACAATTGGGCATAAATGTGGGTCCTGCTTTGGCTGGGCTTGGTGTTGCCGGTATCGCTGTTGGCTTTGGTGCACAAAGCTTAATTAAGGACATACTCAATGGTTTTCTAATCCTGTTGGAAAATCAATATGGTATAGATGATGTAGTCAAAGTCGCTGGGGTCATTGGTTTGGTTGAGGAAGTAGGTCTGAGAAGAACAGTTCTAAGGGACCTTGATGGCATACTTCATAGCATCCCCAATGGTGAAATTGGGGTTGCTAGCAACTATACGAGAGAATGGTCACGGATAAACATGAATATCTCTGTAGGCTATGGTGAAGACCTGAGGCATGTCATACAAGTTATCAACAGGGTAGGCAAGGGATTAACCGCAGACCCCGAGTGGACGTCACGGATTATTAAAGCACCAGAGGTACTCAGAGTTGATGCCTTTGACGATTCTGGTATTGCGATAAAGATACTCGGTCAAACTCAGGCAGGTGAACAATGGAATGTGTTGGGAGAGTTCCGTCTCAGATTGAAGGAAGTCTTCGATAAGGAGGGCATTGAAATTCCCTGGCCGCACACCAAAGTTTTCTTCGGCAATGCCCCTGGCGAAATCAGCAGCAAGGCGCATATCGAGCAAAAGCCACCATCTCCGCCACCAAGCAAGCGCAAAAGGCCTGCAATATTGGCACCAGAAGATGAAGGGGAGGGTGAAGGCGGATAAGATATATGCTCAACTCTCGCATAAATCGATAACTAGAAGGTCAAGTGCCAGGTCACTATCATACTTCCCCGTTTTTATGGCGATATCAGCTTCCAAAATCTGGTGATACGCTCTCTTTATACGCTCCGGTGTATATGCCTTAGCTTGCTTTAATGCTTTGTCCAAAACATAGTCTGAAGCTAGCCCCAATCTATTTTGAATTTCCGAGCGGGACAATTTCTGATTACTTAGCTCTTTAGCCCTGACTATCAAACGGAGTTGTCGAGTAATCATGACCAGGAGATAAGACGGGGCTGCTCCGCCCTGAAGTAACTGATGGAGCAACCGCTGAGCTACCTTTACCCTACCTTCAAGAATAGCATCTACCAAGGCAAAAATGTTGGCTTCTCGGGCATAGCTTGTAAGTTGCCTGACGTCGTCATCAGTGA
>QYPU01000033.1 GCA_007280145.1 Dehalococcoidia bacterium
ACTTAAATCTGCTGCCATGTCAGTTTTTACACAATCTGATGTAGTGCAGTCTTTTAAGGCTGCCCGGGGTGGTAACGAGCATGGGGCAGGGCTAAAGCCCTGCGCTACATGTTTATTATTTTGCTGATAGTGATACCGTGTGAGTGCCACCTATTTATCTGAACTAGATCATTGCTATTCGCAAGCTGGATGATACGCTTGAAGGTATCATTTTTTACTTGTGGCTTAAAGTATTATTCTACCTTGGAGACAACAAAAACTCTTAAAACTCGTCCCCAGTCTATTCTAATTGAAGAATGAGTCATCTCGGCTCTTGACAAGATAATTGTGAATCATTAGAGTATACATTAAGTAGTTGTAGACAAAGGAGGGCAAGAAGAATGAGGCAAGGTTTTTTCAAAAAAGGCGCTTTTCTAGAGATGACACTGGTCTTGGTATTGTTAGCTGCGCTTGTGGCTTGTGCTCCCTCGGCTGTAAAGCCAGCGGTGTTCCCTACCACTCAGCCGACTGCTGTTGCTCCTGGTTATGAAGTGGGAGTCCTGGTCCCTGGTTCTTATGGTGCGGGTTTCAACGGTCTCGATTTTGATAGCCAGGACAACCTTTATGTTGGAGGTGTCTCCGGTTATACAATTTACAAAGTAACCATTGAAGATGGCCAAGTGCAACTAGCCGAATGTGTTGGCCCTCCTGAGGGTCAATCTGATGATCTGGCATTCGGTCCGGATGGGGGATTGTACTGGACTAGTTATCTTGATGGCGTGCTCCGTTGTAAGATTGGTGACGAGATCAAGGTACTGGCTGAGGGCTTGCTTTTCATCAATGCTGTAGGCTTTAACGATGAGGGTCGTTTATTCGTCACTCAGTCTGTTCTAGCTGATGCTTTATGGGAAATGGATCCCAAAGGGGTAGAAGAGCCTCGGCTCATTGCCAAGGATATTGGGGCACCAAATGCATTTGATTTTGGCCCGGATGGCAAATTATATACGCCTCTCTATCATGGGGGAGCAGTTGTACGGATTGATGTGAACACGGGCGAAATTGAAACTGTGGCAGATGGCTTCGAAATCCCCGTCGCCGTCAATTTCGATTCTAAGGGCAATCTTTATGTGCTGGATAACTTCACTGGCGAGTTTTTTCAAATAGATACCGAATCCGGTGAAAAAAAGCTTATTGTTCAGCTTGTGCCGACCTTAGATAACTTTGCTTTTAACTCAAGAGATGAGCTCTTTGTTTCCAGTATGGACCGTGGTGGGGTCTATCGTGTAGATACAAAGACAGGCGAAGTGGAGACTTGGGTTGAAGCCAACCTTACCAGCCCGGGAGGAATTACAGTTGCCGGGGAAACCGTGTATGTGGCAGACACTTATTCCTTGCGGCAGGTTGACGGGAATACTGGTGAGGTTAGAACCCTTGGGATTCTGGATATAGATGGACTGAATTATCCCTTGTGTGTGTCGGTGAAAGGTGATAGTGCCTTTGTGAGTAGTTTCTTCATGGGCCTTATCCAAGAATTTGATCTTAAGAGTCAGCAAGTTGTTAGGACCTTTACGGGTTTTGTAGCCCCATACGACATGCTGCAGTTGGATGACGGTAGCATTCTCGTTGCCGAACTGGGCAAAGGCAGATTGATCAGGGTTTCAGGAGATGAGGGGGAGAATAGGGAGGTGGTTGCTGATGGGCTAGGTGGCCCGATGGGCCTGGCATTCGCCGGCAAGAATAAGGTTTATGTCACTGAGACCGTGACGGGTGATGTGTCTAGGGTTGATGTTTCTACCGGCGAAAAGGAAGTGTTGGTTTCAGGTTTGCAAATGCCGAAAGGGATTGCAGTTGAAGCAGATGGCAAGATACTAGTGATTGAGACTGGATTGCATCGGTTGATCGAGATTGACCCAGAGTCGGGTGCAATATTACCCCTCGTTGAGGACTTGGCTGTGGGCGTACAACTTGCCAAGATACTTCCGGCTACTGGCACAATGAATGGAGTTGCTGTTTCTGACTCAGGTGCCATTTATGTGTCAGGAGAGGCAGAAAGGGTTTTGTACAAAATCACGCATAAATAACTGATGGAAGAGGTCTTAGCGCACGACGTCAGCCTCTCGCAATCAGTCATCGTTGAGAGACTGGGGCCCACACTGTGCAGGAAGCATCACTTGTGCCGCCGTTAAGTATTTGTACTACTAGATGGTCTCTATGACAACTGAGCATAGCGTGAAGGAATGGGGCACTAAATTGGCTGCTCATGTAATTGGAGACGGCTTATGTAGCACCGGTTGCTTTAAAGATGGTGTGTTTTTGCCAGTTTGGCAATGACTCGGGGAAATCGGTGCGAAAATGAGCACCGCGGCTTTCTTGTCGAAGCAGAGCTGCCTCAGTCATCAGGCGGGCATTAAATATCATATTGTTCAATTCGTAGGAAGGGCGGTCTATTGGCTGTGGTAGGGAGCTTTGCCAAGCAGCCAGGGTATCTGCGGCCTCATCCAGACCTTCACCAGAGCGGACAATGCCTACCTTGTCCCAGAGTAGGGACTGGAGATTTGGCAAGTTGAGCCGTGGTGCGTTGTGTGAAACCTCCCGTTGACTAAGAGAATGGTGCTCAACTTCAGTTGTTCTTGAGCTTGGAATTACCTTCTCAATTTCCCGGCTTCTTTCTATGATTCGCTTGCTGAAAACTACGACCTCGAGCAATGAGTTTGATGCTAGCCGATTAGCGCCGTGAACACCGGTGCAAGCAGTTTCGCCAGCAGCGAAGAGACCAGCGATGTTGGTTTCTCCCCAGCTATTGACCTTAACCCCACCCATGAAGTAATGAGCAGCCGGGGCTACTGGAACAAGGCCTTTGGTGATGTCTAAGCCGTGGTCGAGACAGAAGCGGTAAATGTGAGGAAAGCGAGTGGTAATTAAGCGAGGTGATATATGAGTCACGTCTAAGAATACACGGTCGCTGCCAGTTTTTATCATTTCGTGGAGAATGCTTCTAGCCACTATGTCTCGGGGTGCTAGGTCAGCTTCAGGTATATAATCAGGCATGAAGTGATAGCCTTCGACATTGCGCAGGATGCCGCCTTCTCCCCTTACAGCTTCAGAGATGAGAAAGGGTGGTACGCCAGGGAGGCGAAGAGCAGTGGGGTGGAATTGAAAAAACTCCATGTCGGTAACTTCAGCAGCGGCTTGAAAAGCCAGAGCGATACCATCGCCGGTGGCCACCTCGGAATTTGTAGTATACTTAAATAGTCGCCCGGCTCCTCCCGTAGCTAGAATGATGAAGCGACATTCATATTCCGTGACCAAGCCAGTACGGCAATCAAGGGCTCTAATTCCCCTAACTTTGTCGTTGTCTATAAGTATTTGAGTAGCCAAGCAGTATTCGAGGACTTCTATTGATGACATTCGTACCTGTTGACTTAGGGTAACTTCAATATGCTCGCCGGTGGCATCGCCGCCAGCGTGGATGATACGCGGAACGCTATGGGCTGCTTCCTTGGTTAGGGCAATTTCTCCGTCCAGGGTATCGAAAGGTACGCCGAATTTTATGAGGTCGGCAATGCGCTCAGGTGCTTCATCAACTAGAATGCGCACTGCCTCAGGGTTACATAGGCCATCGCCAGCGGCTATGGTGTCCTGGAAATGAAGCTCAGCAGAATCATTTTTGCCTATTGGAGCAGCTATTCCCCCCTGAGCATATCTGGTGTTACATTCTTCAATGCTGCCTTTAGTCAAGACCAGAACACTGCCCACCTCTTTGGCTAACAAGGCACTATAAAGTCCAGCAATGCCACTGCCAACTATGATGTAGTCGTAATAACTCATTTGTTTTACTCTTTATTTTTAGATAGTCTTTTGCTTTTGATTTCGCCTTGCAATGCCCAGGGGCTGGTCGTGTTGATGGTAACATTTATCAGTTGCCCTGAGCAGTCATCGTCATTTTCGAAGAAGACCAGTTTGTTGCTTCGGGCGCGCCCATACCATTTTCCTCTCTTTTTGCCTTCTACTAGTACCTCTACTATTCTACCTCGAAGTCGGGAGTTAATTTCAGCAGCTATTTTGGCTTGAAGTGCTTCAATTTTATTAAGGCGCTCCTTCTTAATCTCAGGCGGGACATTATCCTGGTATTTTCTTGAAGCGATGGTGCCGGGGCGTGGAGAATAGGCAGCGACATGAACAGTGTCAAATCTGATTTCGCTAAGCAAAGCTAAGGTTTGTTCAAATTGCCCGTCAGTTTCACCAGGGAAGCCGACGATAGCATCGGTGCTGAGGGCTACTTCAGGGATATAGTTACGGATAGTACTAACGAGTTGCCAGTATTGTTCTATCGTATAGCCTCGTCTCATCGCTCTCAAAATATCATTATCTCCTGCCTGAAAGGGGAGACTTATGTGCTCGCAGACCTTATCTAGAGAAACGATAGTCTTGATAAGCTTTTGGCTCATGTCCTTGGGGTGGTTAGTTAGAAAACGAATTCTAGCCAAACCGTCAATATTATATAGCTCAGCAAGCAGGTCGCTGAGGTCGGGCTGTGATGGGAGGTCGTGTCCGTAGGAGTTCACGTTTTGACCCAGTAAGGTGACTTCTTTTGTTCCGCATTTTACCAGCCTGCTCACTTCATGGACTATGTTCATTAGCGGACGGCTCTTTTCTCTTCCCCGTCGGTAGGGGACGATACAGTAGGAGCAGAAATTGTTGCACCCTTGAATAATAGGAACAAAAGCATCAGGTGTTGCATGTTTAGTTAGAGGTAAGTTTATGTCTGTTTTAGATACAGCTATCCCTCGCTTTTGTGCCCAGTTAAGCAACTCAGGATAGTCTCCGGGTTTGAAGAAAAGGTCAATATGCGGAAAGCGTCTTTCGAGTTGTTCAACTTTGGAATTAACAAAGCAGCCAGTAACTAAAATAGGCAAATGCGGATTGCCGTTCTTAATACCCTTCAGATAGCTGATGGTGCCAAGGACTTTGTCTTCAGCACTCTGCCGGACTACACAAGTATTGAGTATTATTAAATCAGCATTCTGAGGCGCTGGGGCAAGCTGATAGCCGAGCAATTCTAAATAAGCAGCTATTCGCTGTGATTCGGCTTTATTCATTTGGCAACCTATAGTCCAAATATAATACCGGAGCATGGCTTATTTCAACTCTTCCTATCTTCCTGAGATTCTTTAAAGGTAACTCTAAGCTGGGTTTACTCATCGTGGACTACAAGGATTTTCCCTGATGGCTTGTCAATTACCTCTCCTATGATAGCTGGATTCTTCATACCTGCTTTCTGCAGCTTGTGCAGCAACAATTCTGCTGCTTCAGGAGCTAGTGATATTAGTAGTCCACCTGAAGTCTGAGCGTCGAAGAGGATATCCTTCATATAATCAGGGACTTGATTGGAGAAATCCACCATTTCGGAGTAGAATTCTCTGTTTCTATATAAACCGCCGGGGCAAAATCCTTTCTTGGCAAAGCCCTTTACTTCTGCGAAAAGGGGAACTGAGTCTAGATGAACTTTGATACCTACCTGGCTGTGCTGAGCTAGCTGGCAGGCATGGCCGAGAAGTCCGAAACCAGTTATGTCGGTGCAGGCGTGGGCTTTGACCTCTTGCATTAGTTCTGAGGCTTCTTTATTCAAGGATGCCATACACTTTGTCACCTTTGCTAATGTTTTTCTGTTGACCTTGCCTGCTTTTAGGGCAGTGCTTATGATTCCAGTGCCCAGAGGCTTGGTAAGTACGATTTTATCTCCTACCTTGGCTCCAGAATTGGTCACCAGGTGTTTGGGGTCCACCGTACCTGTGACTGAAAGTCCGTATTTCAACTCCGCGTCGTCTATGCTATGCCCGCCGACCAATATCACTTCGGCTTCATGCATCTTATCTATCCCGCCTCTGAGAATATCTTTCAACACTGAGATATCCAACCGCTTCGTCGGGAAGCAAACGATGTTCATGGCGGTTAACGGTTTACCGCCCATAGCATAAACATCACTCAATGCGTTAGCGGCAGCAATCTGGCCAAAATCGTAGGGGTCATCGACGATAGGTGTAAAGAAATCGATAGTCTGGATGATGGCCAAATCGTCACTTAGCTTATAAACGCCGGCATCATCTAGGCTTTCCATACCTCGAATCACGTTCTGGTCAGATATTAGAGGCAGGCTGCGTAAGACCTTGTCCAGGTCCCCCGGACCTAACTTGGAGGCTCAGCCAGCTCCGCTGACGCTTTCCGTTAGACGGAGAGGTTTTATTTTGTCCATTTGTCTCCTTTGTTTACTGAAGCCGGATGTTTAGCCCAGCCGTGCTTAGTATTCTAGCATTGGCGAAGACAAGGATGCAAAGCAGCTTCCGGTGTTCGCGACTTTGCTGCCATATTGTCTCTACTCTGCGTAATGTCAGGGGGTAAAATCTCAATAATTTTGAAACTGGTTCTGGGTATAGTAGAATACTTGAGTACTATGGAAACTGAGTTTCGTCGTCTTCCCTCCGTGGATAGGTTGATGTCTGACGAGCGGATTAATCAGCTCCGAGAGGTTTATCCGCATAGTTTGGTTGTAGACCTGGTTCGCCAGTGTCTTGAGCAAGACCGTCTCTCCATTACGCTTGGAAATCCGTGTCCTTCTGTTGACGAGATAATAGAGTCTGTTTGTTCTCGAGTTGAGGTGTTGGTACACCCAAGTCTTCGACCTGTTATCAATGCCAGCGGGGTAATTCTTCATACCAATTTGGGTCGTGCACCACTGAGCAAAGAGGCAGCAGCAGCTATGGACATGGTCGCCAGGGGTTACTGTAATCTGGAGTTTGACCTTGATAGCGGGGCTCGAGGCTCTCGCCATGTTCATATTGAGCAGCTACTGTGCCAATTAGCTGGAGCTGAGGCTGCGCTGGTGGTAAATAACAATGCCTCTGCTGTACTCTTGGCCCTTACTGCGTTAGCTAAGAGAAGAGAGGTAATTGTTTCCCGAGGTCAAGCTGTAGAGATTGGCGGTGGCTTCCGTATCCCTGATGTAATGAGACAAAGTGGGGCTAAATTGGTGGAGGTGGGCACTACTAATTGTACTTATGTTTATGATTATGAGCAAGCGATTAACGAACGTACAGCAGCGCTATTACGTGTCCACGCCAGCAATTTTAGAGTGGAAGGTTTTACTCATCAGGTCACTATTGAGGAGATGCTGATGCTTGGAAGTAAGTATGGCCTCCCTGTATTAGATGACTTAGGTAGCGGTTGTTTCTTAGATACGACCATGTTTGGCCTTGACCTGGAGCCTATGGTGCAAAAAAGCGTTACTCTTGGCGTCGGGTTAACTTCATTTTCCGGGGATAAGCTTGTAGGTGGCCCGCAAGCGGGGATTATTGTAGGTAAGAAGTTCCTTGTTGATAAGTTGAAAAGGCATGCCTTGGCCCGAGCAGTCCGAATTGACAAAATAAGGTTGGCCGGGCTAGCTGCTACGCTGGTTCATTACTTGAGAGGTGAAGTAATAGAGAAAGTCCCCGTATGGCGTATGATAGCTATGCCGCTGGGTGAAATTGAAAGGCGAGCCGAAACTTGGGCACAGGCTCTTGAGGGCTTGGCTAGTGTGATTGAAGGAGAGACTATGGTTGGAGGCGGCAGTTTACCTGGAAATGCACTCCCCACAAGACTTGTTGCTATTAAAGAAAAAGGTAAGGGGAGAAACGTGGCCCATTTATTAGCTAAAAGGTTAAGGTTTCAGGTTCCACCGGTTATTGGACGTATTAGTGGCAATGTTCTGCTTCTAGATCCGAGGTGTGTTTTACCTGAAGATGATAACATCGTAATCCAGACGCTCAGGAATGCAGTAGCCAGTCTGGGATAGTTTTAATGCTGGTTGCCTTTCTATTTTCGCTATGAACTTTATGATGAAGGCATTCATATAGCTGTTTCGGGTGAGTATATTGGAGAAGTAAATAGGATGTTTGTGGTAGGCACTGCTGGCCATATAGACCATGGCAAATCAGTTTTGGTGCATGCATTGACGGGAATAGACCCTGACCGGCTTCGTGAGGAAAAAGAGCGTGGCATGACTATCGACCTTGGTTTTGCCTGGCTAAAGTTGCCCAGTGGACGTGAAGTTGGGGTTGTTGATGTTCCCGGGCATGAGCGTTTTATTAAGAATATGCTGGCTGGGGTAGGCGGAATTGACCTGGCTTTGCTTATTATTGCTGCTGACGAGGGGATAATGCCTCAGACCAGAGAGCATTTAGCTATACTTGACTTGCTTGGAATACGAAGAGGGATTGTGGTTATCACGAAGACGGATATGGTGGATGAGGAATTGGTGGGCTTGGTCAAACTGGAGACGGAGGAGCTAATAAAGTCGACCATTCTATCTGATGCTCCCATCATTTCTGTATCGGCAGTGACTGGGGAAGGATTGCCTGGTTTGGTTTCCGCTATCGACCAGATTTTAATGTCTGCTGAGCCAAGAAAGGATATTGGCAGACCCAGGCTTCTAATAGACCGTGCTTTTACTATAGCTGGTTCTGGTACTGTGGTTACCGGAACGTTGCTCGATGGCTCGCTATCAGCAGGACAAGATGTAGAAATAGTTCCACCAGGTCTGAAGGCTAGGCTGCGGGGATTACAAACCCATAAGGCCCGCATTGATACTGCCAGTCCGGGCAGCCGGGTGGCAGCTAACTTAGTGGGAGTCACTACCTCTCAATTGGAGCGTGGTAATGTACTTACCCGGCCGGGGTGGTTAATACCTACAACGAGGATAGATGCGAGGCTTCGTATGCTCGCGGACGTGAAGCATCCGCTGCGTCATGGCACCATGGTTAGCTTCTTTGTTGGTGCTGCTGAAGTTATGGCTAAAGTCCATCTGTTAGAAAAGGAGGAACTCAATCCCGGAGATATTGCCTGGGCTCAGTTTGCCCTGGCTAGGCCAGTGGCTGCAGTTAAGGGTGACCATTTCATTATTCGTTCGCCAATGGATACGTTGGGCGGCGGCAACATTGTCAGTTCTCATGCCCCACGACATAGGCGATTCCGGCCGGATATTATTCAGGGGCTGGAGGCCCAGGGAGAGGGCACGGTAGAAGAGTGCATAATTGCTACGTTAGAAATGAGTCAGCCACTGGAGCTGGAGTTCCTCCTGGTCCAGTGTAATCTATCTGCTGATGAGGCCAGCAGGGGGCTGGATAAACTTGTTCAACAAAAGAAGGTGGTGGTGGGAGGGTATGGGGGTAGCCGTCTTCTTTTCACTAGTTCTGGCTGGGGACGCTTGGCTGAGAAAGCAAAGGCTGTAGTGGGAGACTATCATCGAAGATTCCCCACCAGGTCTGGTATGCCCAAAGGAGAACTGAGTAGCAGGTTGAGGCTGGCACCACATTCCGCAGCCTTAAGAAAACTTTTTGATGATGGTATCTTGGCCGAAGAAGGAGCGGTGGTTCGTCTTCCTTCTTATCAAATTCGACTTACTAAAGACCAGCAGGCAAAAATTGATACCTTTCTTTGTGCTCTGAATCAAAATCCCTATTCTCCATCTGATGAGGTGATGCTTGAACCTGACCTGCTCAATTTGCTCATTGGGCAGCACAAAGTAGTGAAGGTAGGGGATGGAGTGGTCTTTTCCTCGTCTGCCTATAGTGAAATGGTAGATAAAGTTGTTGCCTGTGCGAGAACACAGGGGAGCGTGACCCTTGCTGAGGTGCGGGACATGTTGGGAACCAGCCGAAAGTATGCCAAGGCACTTCTTGAATATATGGATGAGAAGAAACTCACGCGCCGTGTCGGTGATAAGCGAGTCCTCAGGTGACTAATCTAGTTTTAAAGTGGCGGGAGCGTATGGGAGTCGAACCCACCGAAGGCACTCTTAATGCCTCCCGACGGATTTGAAGTCCGCGAAGCCCACCGGGACCTAAACGCCCCCTCGTTTGTATCTTAGCTTGTGCCAAAAATAACATGCAAGTATGCGCCGATAGTTCTCATTATAGACGTGTGATTTGCCTGTTGCAATAGTGATTATGAGGTATCCCAAATGTAGCTATGAATCAGTCGGTGTTTTTATTTAGGGGTAAGAAGCACAAGGTGGTGAGTGAGTACAATTCCTTGTAAAGCACCTAATTTCTGGAGTATTATTGGGAGCGTATAATAGCTGCACTAAGGAGGTAATCCAGTGGTGGAACTACAAAAAGTTAACGAAGCCTTAAACAACTACATTCGCCCTCAGACCTTTCCAGTAGCTGTTAAAATGGTTAGTTCAGCGAGCGAAATTCCGGAAAAAGCCAGGATGCCAAAACGAGATTTAGGGTTGACTATGCCGGTATGCCAGGGTATAGCTTTAGCTCGGCGTTTGGGCTGGCTTATGGCAATGGGCGAGGAGGATATGCTTTGCCCGCTTGGTACGCTCACGTTAGGTCTGGTTCCGGCGAAAAAGAAATTTCTGGATGGCAGCTTTAATGTACCTTTTTGGGTGGAAAGTCAGGAAGTAAGGGCCAAAATGAACCAAAGCCTGCCGCGGCTTGAGTACGGAAGACATAGTCACGTTGTACTAGCACCTCTTCATCGAGCTGGTTTTGAGCCCCAGGTCATCATAGTCTATGGTAATCCAGCCCAAATATCGAGATTAATACAGAGTGCTGTGTCTGCGACCGGCGAGCCTGTCGTTTCCAGCAGCGGGGGCGGTTTTGCCTGCGGCGCAGAGATTACCGTACCGATACTCACAGACCAGTGCCAGTTCACTGTCGTTGGTGGCGGTGACCGAGCGATTGCCCAAACACAGGACCATGAAGTGGCCTTCTCTGTACCGGCAAGCAAGGTGGAGGCAGTGGTAAGAGGGCTTGAAGACACCCATAAGGCCGGGTTGAGGTACCCGACGACTTCCTTCCTTATGTATCAGGCACAATTTCCACCTGCCTTTGGTGAGCTTATGGACTACTTGCGACAGAGTGACTAGGCTAGAACTAGCAGACAAAAAAGTGCTATAGTTTTGCCACTTATGGATTCTGGAGTTAAGGTCATTGCTTCAGGTACTGTTACCTCTCCTCAAGGCTTTCTAGCCGGGGCAGTTCAATCTGGTATAAAGAATAAAAGGGAACTCGATTTAGCTGTCCTCTATTCTGAGGAGCCTTGTGTGGCTGCTGGTGCCTTTACTACGAATGCAATTAAAGCAGCTTCAATAGTTCTTTCGCGGAGACATCTGCAAAACAGGAATGCTCAGGCAATCGTGGTGAATTCAGGCTGTGCCAATGTTTGCACTGGCGATTCAGGCATGGCTGATGCTGAGGAGATGGCGAGCCTGGTAGCCGGGAAGCTAGGGATATCGCCGGGGGATACCCTGGTTGCCAGTACCGGTGTGATTGGGGTATCGTTGCCTATGGAGCGGATTCGTGATGGTATCCGTAAGATTACTCTTACCAGGGAGGGAGGGCACGAGCTAGCCAGGGCGATGCTGACTACCGATACTTTTGCCAAAGAGATAGCTGTATTTGTTGAAGCCAAGCCAAGTGGATTTACCATTGGTGGAGTGGCTAAGGGGGCAGGGATGATTCACCCGGATATGGCTACAATGCTTTGTTTCCTGACTACTGATGCGGCTGTAGATGCTGATTTTCTGCAAGTGGCATTGCAAAGAGCGGTGGATGCTTCTTTCAATATGGTTACTGTTGATGGCGATACCAGTCCCAGCGACACGGTGGTGCTTCTGGCTAATGGCCTGGCTCAGACTGAAACCATAAATGACCGCAATGGCGAAGCTTTCCGGGAGGCTTTAGACGAGGCTTGCCTTTACTTGGCTAAATGTGTCGTCCGAGACGGCGAGGGTGCCACTAAACTCATAGAGGTTGCTGTAGAAGGTGCTCTTACTGAAGCTGAAGCCCGTTTGGCAGCTCGTACCATAGCCGGCTCTCCGCTGGTTAAGGCAGCTATACATGGTAATGACCCTAACTGGGGGCGTATTGTGGCAGCGCTTGGTCGTAGTGGGGCGGAAGTAGCTGAGACGAAATTAAATGTGTATTTGAATAATGTTTGTGTTATGAAGCAGGGCTGTCCAGTGCCTTTTGACAAACAGAAGGTAAGTGCTAGTTTAGGCGATAAGGAAGTGTTTCTGAGGCTGACTCTTAATCTTGGTACAGGTAGGGCTACTGCTTGGGGATGCGACCTATCTGAAGAATATGTTACCATTAATAGCGATTATACAACATAGTCATTGATGAGAAGCATGATAACGAATGAAGACCCTGGTTATTAAAATTGGTGGCAGCACTTTGGGCAAGAATGATACTACTATTGAGGATTTGGTCATGCTCCAGAAAGGGGGCATGCCGATGGTGGTAATCCATGGCGGTGGTCAAGCAGTGTCTGATTGGCTCGTTCGGTTAGGTATCTCTACGGGCTTCGTCCGGGGGTTAAGGATTACTGATTTAGAAACATTGAGGGTAGTTACAGCAGTCCTTGCTGGCTTGGTCAATAAGGAGTTGGTATCGGCCATCTGGCGCTTGGGTGGGAGAACTGTAGGCTTAAGCGGTGCTGATGGTAGCTTAATTTGGGCGAGTAACAAAACGCCTGAATTGGGATACACCGGAGAAGAATTAGAGGTTGATATTGCTTTATTGGAGATATTACTAGAGGCGGGCTACATCCCAGTGATAGCGCCGGTAAGCCTTGGCTCGTTAGAGAAGTCAGGTGAGGATACGAATTTGCTTAACGTTAATGGTGATACTGCTGCCGGTGAAATTGCCGCAGCTTTGAGCGCTGAAAAACTTATTTTTCTTACTGATGTCCCAGGCTTGTATGATAGTTCTAAGAGGCTGCTTTATAGGCTAAGCCCTGATGAGGCCCGAAATTTGATAGCCTCCGGGGTAGCTTCAGGTGGTATGGAGGCTAAGATTGAAGCTTGCCTCAGGGCCTTGACCGCAGTATCAGTGACTCGGATTATCGATGGCAGGGTATCTCATGCCTTGCTCAATGAGATTGAGGGTAGGGGAGGTGGAACAACAATTGGTTAGCAGGATGGAGAAATGGCAGGAACTTGAACAGAGGCTGTACATGCAGATATTCAAGCGCTTGCCAGTAACCCTCGTCCGCGGCCAAGGAGCTCGGGTCTGGGATTCTGGCGGTAAAGAATACCTTGATTTTGTTGGTGGCTGGGCGGTTAACAGTTTGGGACACTGTCATCCGGCAGTAGTCGAGGCATTGAAAGAACAGGCTCAGACTCTGATTCAGGCATCGAACCAATTTTATACTATTCCGCAAATACAATTAGCTGAACTGTTAATCGATAAAAGCTGCCTTGACAGGGTCTTCTTTTGCAATAGTGGCGCTGAGGCTAATGAGGGAGCAATAAAGTTAGCTCGTAGATATGGCAAGCTTCGTCTTGGTGGCGCTCATGAGATTATCACTACCCACAACTCTTTTCATGGGCG
>QYPU01000002.1 GCA_007280145.1 Dehalococcoidia bacterium
AGAGACTTGCCTCAGACACCCGAAGAAATTGTTGGATTGACCTTTGCTCTTACTCAATCTTTGTGGCAGTTCCCGAATCTCTATTTCCAGAAGAAGGAGCCAATACTAGCCTTGCAACGGTTGCTCACTACTCACTTGCTGTCTGCCAGGTAACATTACGATGAATTGTTGTTGGCAAAAGAGTTATAATGAATTTATCAGGAGTACTTGAGAAGCGGGTAAGCTTATTGGCTTGCACTGGCCCCGAGTTTATCTACGAAATAAAACTGCATCATGGATAGAGGGGAATTTTAGTACCTAGTTTGATGGCACAACCGTATTCGTTAGGATAGTACTTTGACTAAAAAGCGACATGATATATTAAATGACTGCCCATTAACTGAGCCATTTATGAAATTTAAGAAAAACACTCTGGCTTTATATGAATTGGTTACGACTGCTGAATCTAAGCTAAAACAAGAGAAAGAAGAGCTTAAGAACCTATTAGAAGAGGTTGGAGAAGGAAGAATCATTGGTAATAATAGTATAAGTGGGTTACTTGGACTGGCAGAGCAAGTCCAAGAGAAAATTAGTCAGATGAAAGGGATTGAGAGCGGATAAACCGGTTACGCCTGGCTCCTGGCTAGCACACTGAGGACACACAGGCAGCCAGATGAAAAAGATAGGGGAAGCATCGTCTTTTTTCGGGTGGAGAGCTACTTCTGGGTTGCTAAACAGGTGTTTTGGGATGCCAGATCTGAACTCCCGTGATGCTATGGGTTGTCTGAGGGGTTTTAAGCAGGCTTGACAATCGGATTCGATGTGTATATCATCACTATTAAGACTAAAGAGGGACGAGGGTCAGCTCACTACGAGTTGATATGGGAAATCCCAGATATATAATCATTACAAAAACTGATTAAAAGGAGGGAGCCCATGGCAGAAGGGAAAAAAGTCTACACTACTGGTTTTGGTGCCCCAGTCGATAATGATCAAAATTCTAAGACTGCGGGTAATCCTGGCCCTATCCTCATGCAGGACACACACCTGCTCGAAAAGCTCGGGCACTTCGACCGTGAGAGGATTCCTGAACGCGTAGTCCACGCCAAGGGCGCCGGAGCGCACGGTTATTTTGAGGTGACGGAGGATGTCACGAAATACACCAAGGCGAAATTCCTTTCCGAAATAGCCAAACGTACCGAAGTCTTTGCTCGTTTCTCCACCGTCGGTGGTGAGAGAGGCTCGGCAGATGCTGAGCGAGACCCGCGCGGCTTTGCCCTCAAGTTTTATACAGAAGAGGGCAACTACGACATGACCGGGAACAACACCCCTGTCTTCTTCATCCGCGACCCGTTGAAGTTCCCAGATTTTATTCATACCCAGAAACGCCATCCCGGCAACAACCTGAAAGACGCTAATATGTTCTGGGACTTTCTATCCCTGACACCGGAATCCATCCATCAGGTCACCATTCTGTTCTCGGACCGGGGAACTCCCCGCACCTTCCGCAACATGAACGGCTACAGCAGCCACACCTTCAAGTGGTATAACGAGAAAGGTGAGTATTTCTGGGTGAAGTACCACTTCAAAACGGAGCAGGGCATCCAGAACCTGACCCGTGACGAAGCAACCGAGATGAAGGGGAAAGACCCTGACCATGCTACCCGTGACCTCTTCCAGGCCATAGAGCGCGGTGAATATCCGTCCTGGCGCCTAGAGATGCAGATAATGACGCCAGAGGAGGCTGAAAAGTACCGCTTCGATCCCTTCGATATTACCAAGGTCTGGTTCCACGCCGACGTTAAGCCGTTCACCATCGGGCGGATGGTTCTCGATAAAAATCCTAATAACTACTTCGCGGAGGTGGAACAGGCCGCCTTTTCGCCCGCTAACTTTGTTCCCGGTATTGCGGCGTCGCCGGATAAACTGCTGCAGGGTCGCCTCTTCTCCTACCATGATACCCATCTCCACCGCCTGGGTCCGAACTATCAACTGCTGCCCATCAACCGGCCTAAGAACGCCGTCAACTACTACCAGCGTGACGGCCACATGGCCTATGGGGATAACGGCAGCGACGCTCCGAACTACTATCCCAACAGCTTCGGTGGGCCGGAACCGGAATCGGATGCTGGCGAACCTTCGTTCGAGGTATCGGGGCAGGCCGCACGCCAGCCATATATTCACCCCAATGACGACTTCTTCCAGGCCGGCGAACTGTACCGTCGGGTAATGACCGACGCAGACAGGGAGCATCTCGTCGGCAATATCACGACGCACCTCTGTAATGCAGTCAAACGCATCCAGCTGCGTCAAACAGCCATTTTCTACAAGGCTGATGCTGAATACGGTACTCGGGTTACCCAGGGGCTGAAACTAGATGTGAAAGAGGTAAAGCGGCTGGCAGAGATGGTCCAGGAAGAGCGGGCAAAAGCCACAGCTAAATAACTGGTAGCGATACCAAAACAAATATCGAAAAAGGAGGTTTACGTTATGCCTGAAGAGTTTAAGCCAGGATGTCAGAGGCCACCCATTAAAAAAATAAATCTTGAGGCTGATACGGCTAATCAGGTTAGCGTAAAGGAGGTAAAAAAAGAAATGGTAAAAGCAGGAAAACCGGCACCTGATTTTACAGCTTCCGCTTATTACAACGGTAAGTTTATGAACACCAGTCTTTCTGAATATAAAGGTAAATGGGTCTTGTTATGTTTTTATCCGGGAGATTTTACTTTTGTCTGAGCGACGGAAATTTCAGCAGTTGCTGAAAAACACGCGGAACTTCAAGGCCTTGGTGTAGAAGTGCTATCTGTCAGCGTTGACAGTATTTACGTACACAAAATGTGGAATGACCATGAGCTGTCGAAGATGATTAATAAGAATATTCCATTCGCGATGTTATCTGATCAGGACGGCAGTATTGGGAAAATGTACGGCATATATGATGATGACACCGGCGTGGAAACAAGAGGAAGATTCATTATTGATCCAGACGGTAATATACAGGGGTTTGAAGTTCTAACGCCTCCGGTTGGCCGTAATGTTAGTGAATCCATCAGGCAAATCAAAGCGTTCCAATTGGTGCGTAATTCCAAGGGCACAGAGGCCACCCCTTCCGGCTGGAAACCTGGCAAACCGACATTAAAACCCGGACCGGATCTAGTCGGCAATGTATGGAAAGCATGGAAAGTAAGCCAGGCTTTTGACGACTAAATCTTTTCCGTAATTAACTATGTTAGTAAAAGGTATCTCAAAGTAGTGAGGTACCTTTTACTTTCAGTACCTCTTACTAAATCAGCCTTGAAATGGTCTGTGCATTGAGCTACCCGACTTATGGAAAAGCTCGAAGAAGAGGGTTACAAAAGGGAAACTACAGAATAAGGTCATTGTACCCGCACAGAACCTGGAAATTTGAAGCGCCGTTCAGCAACGCCCGTCTCTGGTGGGATAAATCATAAGGAAGCCCCCTTACTCTAACTCTCTCCCGCTGGGGGAGAGAGAACAAGTTATTAATCATCCCCCTCGGTGAAAAAGATGATTTCTCAGTGTTTCCTCTCCCTTGACGGGAGAGGATTAAGGTGAGGGTGGAAAACAAACAACCTCCGTAAGTTCCCTGGCACTTTTCAGCAACCGCAGAGACTTGCCTCAGACAACCTAAAGAGATTGTTGGATTGACCTTTGCTCTTACTCAGTCTTTGTGGCCAGTTCCCGAATTTCCCTTGGAGAAAAAGAGACTAATGCTAGCTTTGCACCTGCTGCTCACTACTCATTCGGTGTCTGCCGGGTAACAATACGATGCATTGTTTCAATTGCAAATAGCTGGATAGGTCGATGCCAATCATACTATCCTACTGTGATGGTCAAGGATGATTATGACAGAGTAGAGGGTTATCTTTCCCCGATGGAAATGGTATCTATGTGAACATCCTCTGTGGGTGAGGAAACCTCACCACCAGAAACTTTGGCAACCACCGACACATCCCCTATCTTTTGTACAATATTGAAGCCACTGGTCACTTGACCAAAGATAGTATAGTTCTTGGGCAGTTTACTACTGAGGTCGGCTAAGGTGATGAAGAACTGGCTGCCATTGGTATCAGGACCAGCATTGGCCATGGCCAGGACACCCGCAATATAGTCTCTAGTTACTTTTTCATCGGCAAACGTGTATCCCGGTCCTCCTGCCCCAGTACCTGTTGGATCACCGCCCTGAATAACAAAGCCCTTGACTACCCTATGAAACTTTACGCTGTTATAGAAACCCTCACGAGCCAGGAAAACAAAATTGTTTACGGCAAGGGGAGCGTCTTGTGGGAAGAGTTGCACCTCAATATCTCCAAGGTTGGTCTTGATGGTTGCTATATATTGTCTTCCCTGGTCGATAGTCATTGGAGGTGAACTAGACCATTGAAGAACACCAGGCTCAGTTGTTTCAGCGGGTGTCGGGCTATGAGTTTGGCTCTCTCCTGAATTCATGCTACAGGCCAATAACGTCACCGTCGGTATTAAGAATACGAGCAGAAAAAATTCCCAACCTCTTTTCACTCTGACATGCAACTCCAGCGTTAGTATACCTTTATTAGTTTAGCAAAGCGCAGGCTAGAAGTCTAGCAGGATCGATTCCTGTTAATATTAACGAAAGGATGCTTTGTTAGGTAAATGCTGAGAGCTATTGAACAATTTATGCGACTTTACCTTGACTTGAAAGGAACTGATGTGCTACTAATAAGCCGTGACCAGAGACTAAGGAAATATGAAGTTCAAGGAGGTTAATATGTCTAGACATATCTTCATAGGGTTAGCTACACTTCTGGTTGTCATGTTGTTGACCTTGTTCACTTCATCGCCTGTTTTAGCGATGGACATCCGAAGTGGCGACATTGTTACTATTGCCGGTGGGGAGGTGGTCGATGACGACCTCTATATTGGTGGTACCACTATCATTGTTGATGGCACTATTAATGGCGACCTCTGGGCCGCTGGTAGAGAAATCACGATTAATGGCACAGTAAATGGTGGTATCGTCGCTGCTGCAGAGACGATTAATGTAAATGGTGATGTTGCCCATGCTGTGCGGCTGGTGGGATCTACGGTTAGTATTAATGGCGTCGTTAATGGTGACCTGATAGTTTTCGTTGGCAACGCAAATGTAGCTAGTACAGCAGAAATCGGTGGTGACCTCCTCGTTGGTGCTGGAAGCCTGCGTATCAACGGTCCTATTAAAGGCGATGTCAGAGGTGGTGCTTCCGACATTACTATCACCAGCAGCGTAGGTGGCGATACTGAACTTGCTGTTGAGAGATTAACAATAGCCTCCACGGCGAGCATTCAAGGCGATCTGACCTATACCAGTGAAGACGAAGCTGATATTCAACCCGGTGCTCAGATCAGAGGCGGAATCACCTATAAACCGGTAGAAGCAAAAGAGTCAGCCAAAGCTGGCCCATTCGCTGGAATAGGAGGCAAGGTGATAGGTTTCCTAATGGTCTTTGTGGCTGGTATAGTCATCGTCCTTGTTGCTCCGAGAAGATCAACATCTATTGCCGATTCAATACGAAGTAAACCGTGGTTAAGCCTTGGTTGGGGAGCTGTCATTTTATTCGCGACCCCTATAGCTGCTATAGTCGTATGCATCACAGTCATCGGCATACCTGTTGGATTAATTGCCTTGGCTCTTTACGGCATTGCGATTTATCTAAGTCAAATCTTTGTTGGTTTATTCATCGGAAGGTGGATTATTGGTAACTTTCGAGAGGTGCAGTCAAAAGCCATGTTGGTGGCAGCATTAGCTTCAGGCCTTGTTATCCTTAGTCTTTTGAGATTGATCCCTTTCCTAGGCTTTTGGATTGGAGTGGCTATAGCCCTCTTCGCTCTAGGAGCGTTGGTGGTATCAGAAACCAGGTTACGAGCTGAAGCACAACAATTAACTTAAAATTAGTTACGAATATTGAAAGGGCTTAACAATCTGACGAAATGTGTCGATTTGAATGTAACCGGGCAAGCCCCTTCGGGTACGGTTTAGCGCGCTCCCCTATCTTAGGCACATCTGGTTTTGCCCTGGTAAATCGCCTGGTCATACCTCGATAGGTGTTACTTCTTCGTAGATTGTATAGATGGGCAATAGATATCCTGGAAATGTTCCCGAACTCGGTATGCCCATAAACTTGGCACTCTCGCTCCATAACCCTTTTGGTAGCTGGCCCGCTTAAATATCCGTTCAATTCATCCGTCCTTAGCCTTAGTCTTTCAGGCTCACCTTGTATTGGAAGAGACTACCGCAGAAACTTGCCTCAGACACCCGAAGAGATTGTTGGATTTACCTTTGCTCTTACTCAGCCTTTGTGGCAGTTCCCGAACTTTCGAGAGGAATGAGCCAATACCAGCTCTGCACCAGTTGCTCACTACTCATTCGGTGTCTGCCGGGTAACAATACGATGTTTTGTTCACACATGGTTCTACATGTTAAACTTGGAAATGCCTTGGGGGTAGGATGGCTGTGCGATAAACAGAGTTATCCTTCATAATGGAGGCGCACACTACGAAAAGCATGCTGAATATTGAAAACCTCAAAATAGACCCATCGCTGGTAGCTTCAGAATTACAGGGCTTTGTTCGAGAAAGCGTTAAACTGCTACATCGAAACGGTGTCATCCTGGGGTTGAGCGGCGGCCTTGATTCCACGGTGGTAGCTTATCTAGCGGCTATGGCTCTGGGAAAAGATAGAGTGTTGTGCCTGATTATGCCGGAGAAAGATACCGACCCACAGGCTAAAGAAGACGCTCTATCGGTTGCTTCCGAGCTTGGGGTACGGGTGAAATTAGTAGACCTTACCGAGAGGCTTGAGCAATTCGGAATATATGACAAAGTACCATTCTATCGCCTTCCGAGAAGGAGTAGGGAACGCATTTTCCGCGGTTCTTACAGGGCACTTAAGACTCTGGGTATGGACTTATTCCCCAGCTTTGTCAAGGGCTCAAACATCAAGATTTTGCGTCGCGCGCTAGCTTACGGCAAGATAAAGCATAGACTGAGGGCGGTGACTCTCTATTACGAGGCCGAGCTTGAGGGCCTGCTTGTAGCCGGGACGGCTAATAAGAGCGAGTGGCTCAGCGGCTTCTTTGTCAGGTACGGTTGTGACCACGCTGCTGATATCCTACCCTTGAGGGACCTTTACAAGACGCAGGTCAGACAAATTGCAGACTACCTGTCGGTACCCAGCCGGATTATCAACAAAGTTCCCAGTCCGGACGTCATTCTTGGAATGAAGGACGAAGACATACTTGGTAATTACCAGACCCTCGACCTCACACTCTTAGGGCTGGAAAAAGGAATGCCTCAATCGAGAATAGCCGGGGAGATTGGAATCAGCAAGGAGCGCGTTGCCCGCGTAGCTTCGCTGGTTGGAATTTCGAAGTATCTGCGAGGGCCACCACTGAGCCTAGAATAGGCTGCCCATCTTCACTTGTTGAACTTGTTTCCCTTTTCACCGAATGACCGATTTGGCTTAATGTTCAATGCCGAAAAGGTAGGAGTATCCAGAAATCTCCTTTCCGCAGATTTAGCTTATAGAAATACAAGGTGAAGCCGACTATAATATAAATTATGGATGCGCAGACAGATGAAATGGAAGAAAAGGTATACTTTTCCGCCAAGTTAAAGAATACTCTGGAACTTAAGGGGAACCCAGTTGCCATAAGCATTATTTCGGAACCTCCCCAAGGGTTAAAGAGATATCAACGCAGAGTAACAATATGTATGTTGATTCAAAGTGCTAGAAGAGGCCTTTCCTTTTACTGCTCAGGTGAAAATATCATTTGCAATGGTAAAGTCCATGTGGGGATAGGCAACTCCCCAATCTGGGATCTGGAGGATTTTCTCGTCCGAAGGGAGAAAATAGTTGGTTCCAAAACTGCTGCACGCAGAATGCTTGATTTAGCCAAGGTGCAAGCATCAGAGTTAGGGAAATACATTATTCTTTCCCCACTAATGAAGGCAAATTTTCACCCTGATGTAGTTGTGTTCGTGGGGACGCCACTTCAGATTAGCCGCATTTTGTTCCTTGACGCATTCGAAACAGGCGAGATCAACACATTGCACAGAGAGCCTCTCTGTTCTGGAGTTATTGCCACACCAATTGCAACAAGACAAATTGGTATAAGCTTTCTGGATATGTCATGCAGGTCCTTTGGTCAATACCGACCAGAGGAAATGGCTATTGGTGTCCCGTACCACAGAGTCTCCAAGATTGTAGACAATATTGACTGTAGTATCGCTGGAACTGCCAAATCTAGTTTACTTCTTAGATTTCTTCCCAGGATAATGAATTCCGACGGGTCAGGACAGTCTATTTCATAGAAGACCTTATCTACTGTGAATCGTAGCTTGCACCTCAATTAGGCAAACATTTTGACGAAATGTCTTGGAGTAAGGTAATAACTTTGCCCTCCCGATGGAATAACGACTACTTGAACCTGGTCAGTGGGGAGAGCAATTCCTCGTCTTTTCGCAGCTCGATGATGCGGTCACGGAGTAAAGCCGCTTTCTCAAATTCCAAGTTTTTGGCAGCAGTATGGGTCACGTGGTGGGCCTGCACGGAAGCAAGATACTTAATGAACTGCGTTCAGAGCTACTCCAGCTGTCGTTCCCAAGAACTCTAGCCCTAACCATTTCCATTCTGCTGGAATAATTCAGATATCTAGCCTAGGAGCGATGTCTTTACCAATGACACTTGGGAAAGCCAAGACTTATTTGTACAGACTGGCTTTCTGTTTAATGACCAGTTGACCTGAGAACGATAATTCGCCGTAGTAACTGCAACGGACAAGAATTAGATTATGATTTCCGATTTCCCTTGCTATTTTTAGGCTTTGGATTGAGCGATTTTATGGCAC
>QYPU01000013.1 GCA_007280145.1 Dehalococcoidia bacterium
CCCTTTGAGCTCCAACACAATACGCCCAGCCATCTTCTTGCCAAGAACAGGCACCTGGCTGAGGAGTTCAGCGTTACCACTGACTATAGCTGAAGCCAGTTGTTCGGGATTAAACGTAGAAAGCAATGCCAGGGCTATCTTAGGACCAATCTCGGAAACGGAAATGAGGTTCTGAAAAAGAGCCAGTTCCTCGGTCGAAGCAAAACCGTAAAGAGCTACATTATCTTCTCTTAAGTAAAGATGGGTATGCAGATAGACCTTATCGCCGGCAACTCCAAGCTGGCTCAAGGTAAAGCCGGGAATATATATTTGAAGGCTAAGCGGCCCGACTTTAACCACCGCTGAATCAATCCCCCGACTCTCCAGTATTCCTTCTAAAGCAACTATCATTGCTACTCCTTATTGGCTATTAGCTATCAGATGGTCGAAGTACCTCTGGCGAAGGTGACAGATGGCAACAGCTAAGGCATCAGTAGCGTCAGTAGACTGAGGAGACTGAGAAAGTCCGAGCTGAATTCTCACCATCTCCTGTACCTGCTCTTTGCCGCTATGGCCATAATTAGTCACCTGTTGTTTTACCTGAGTCGGTAAGTAACGAAAAACAGGCAGCTTCCTATTGGCTGCAGCTAGAATAGCCACTGTCTGAGCTCTGCCTATAGCTAACGCTGAGCGAGCATTTCCAGCCACAAAAGGTTCCTCAATAGCTACTTCGTCCGGTCGATAGCGATTTACAATTTTACCAAGTTTCTGATACAAGGAGGATAATCGCTGTTCTACAGGAATTTTGGAAGACACGCTCAACACACCGCAGTCAACCATAGTTATCCCCTCCTCCCCCTCATCCACTATTCCGTAGCCTAGATTCAAAGTGCCCGGGTCAATGCCGAGAACACGCATAACTATGCCTGAGCCCGCAGCTTATCCAGAACAGCCTCGGAGAAATCAACATTAGCGGAGACACGCTGGACATCGTCCAACTCTTCCAAATGGTCGAGGAGTTTCAGGGCTTGAAGAGCTCCTTTCTCATCCAGCACCACCACGCTCTTAGGCACCCGACAAACTTCAGCCGAAACAGCCGGTTTCGTTTGCTCCACCACTTGCCGTACTGCCTCTAAATTCTGCGGTGTGGTATAAATCTCGAGATAACCCTTTTCCACGTTAACATCCTCAGCACCAGCATCTATAGCCAGCAGAGCCAGTTCCTCAACATCTACACCGTCAGTTTCTATAGTGATTACACCTTTATTTTCAAACATCCAGGCTACACAGCCGCTTTCACCAAGACTCCCACCATGCCGCGAAAACAGACTTCTTACCTCCTGAAGGGTGCGGTTGCGGTTATCAGTCAGTGCCTCAACCAGAACAGCCACCCCGCTGGGCCCATAGCCTTCAAGCTTTACCTCAGTCAGGCTAGCTCCTTCCGGCCCACCACTACCTCTTTTTATCGCCCGCTCGACATTCTCCAGAGGCATATTGCTGTCGCGAGCCTTCTGTATCGCCATACGCAGACGGAAGTTAGACTCGGGATTAGCCCCACCCTCACGCGCAGCAACTATAATCTCACGAGTAAGCTTGGTAAATAACTGCCCTCGCTTGGCATCAGTTACCCCTTTCTGGTGCTTAATAGATGACCACTTAGAATGTCCTGACATGGCTCCCGCTCAACGTTAATTCTACCACCCTATTCCCAAAGGGTAAAGCCCTCAACTTGGCCAGGGCTAATTATTACAGTCTATCACAAGGGCTATCTTTAGCGACAAACCCACACTGCCCAAATATAAAATATAACTTTCTTCTAAAGCCATCAATGCTGAGGTAAAGAATTTGCAGATAACTTTAGTTTAGCAGTCAATATTTAATGGTATAATGCTTGGTAAAAGTCAAATGGTTAAAACAATTCAAAAATGATTGAAACACTCATCGCATCTGGCCTGGCTAAGGAGCTTATAGTTGTCATTATAGCAGCCTTGCCTATTTTAGAGCTTCGTGGCGCCTTGCCCGTGGCTATAAACCTGTTTCACATGCCGTGGTACTGGGCTTTCTGCCTGGCTGTCATTGGCAACTTGCTGCCCGTGCCCATCCTGCTGCTATTCTTCGACTCACTAGCAAAAGCTATCAGCAAGGTAGACATCGGCAAGAGACTGGTAAACTGGATTCTACAACGAACCAGGCGACATGGAGAGGTTATTGAAAGATATGAGCGGATTGGGCTCATTTTATTCGTAGCTATCCCGCTTCCAGTAACGGGTGCCTGGACAGGGTCAATAGCCGCCTTCCTCCTCGGCCTGAAGTTCAATTATGCCTTCCTGTCTATCCTTTGCGGCGTAATAATTGCCGGGGCTATTGTCACCTGTTTATGCCTTCTCGGCTGGGTTGGCGCTGTCATTGCCGGCATCGGGCTCAGCGCCCTTGCCATACTCGGCTGGTGGAGAATTTAGCTTGAAACTCAAAGATATAGTTGACAGTTATATGCAAAAAGTCCCGGAGGTGAAAGAACACTGCGGGCGCTGCTTAAGGACTGAAAGATGGGATAGTAATGCCGTCTTAATGGTAGTCGATGCCGCTTTTACTTCTATCGGTCTAAATTACTTCCAGACAGTGGTACCCAAGGTAGAAAATTTCAGGAAAGAATTTGTAGAACAGGGAAAAATTCACACCTTTGAAGACCTGCTGGCTGCTAGCGATGAGAAGCTTGAGAGAATCTGGAGAAACAAGCGCTCCTGGCAAATGGCAAAGTCTGTCGCTTTTTATTTAGCCACAGTCAAAGTAGAGAAAAATTTAGATGATAGAGAAGCCCTAATCTATTGGGCAACGCATGCTAGGCTCGAGGACTGGGAAATAGACCCGATAGGAGAAATCAAAGGGGTCGGTATAAACAGCTTCCAGTACCTTAGAATGATGGGCGGCATCGATACGGTGATGCCAGACAAGATAGTGAAAAAGGTTATCGATGAAATCTTAACTAAAGCGAACATGAAGATACCTTCTACCGATATCGGTTTCGTCCGACTCGTAGAGCAAATCGCAGCAGACACAGGCCACAGGGCTATCGAGCTTTGCTGGATGACCTGGCTGATACAATCAGAAGCTGGCCTGAGCCGAATAGAAAAATATTCAGCGCTTTTACCCCGGATTTGATTAGTTACTTCGGCTTTAAAGATTCTACAAAAACGCTCGCCTTACTCAGATGAAAAAGGGGTAAGCATAACATTAGTGCGAGGAATGTCATTGCGAGCCGAAGCTGCGAGAAACAAAGCGACGAAGCAGTCAGCGAAGCAACCTAGCCTCGACCAAACTTCCCAAGGCTTACCCTTTCCAGCCTTTGATGGTAAATTCTAAATCTTAATTCCTAAACTCTAAACAAACGCCCATGGGCGGATGTCCATCAACGAATCACGAAAATAGGGGTAGCCTAGAGCATCGGCTCTAGGCGTGATTGGAGCGGATGCTCCAATCCACCCGGGGCGGAGTACAAGAATCTATTTTTGGAATAAATTCAAATGACCAATGTCAAAAACTCAAAACGATGAGGTTTGGGGCATTTCGATTTAAGTTTTGTTTAGCATTTAGTGCTTCGTGCTTGGGATTTCACTGCGCTAGATTCTTCGCTGCGCTCGGAATGACAGTGGCGAAGGGCTCCGGCACAGCAGTAGGTTGGAGCTAACATCCGTCCACTAGGCAAAGCTGAGCTTCTCTTCTAGCTGTGGTAAACTGTAATTTGTGAAACACCTGCCTAATTGCTCCAAGTAGAGATAATAACAAAATGCGTTCCGAAAGAGCTTTCAAACCCATTGACTACATCAAAATAAGTATCTTCGGGGCTGCTTTGTCGTTTCTTTGGCCCAGCCTACATACTCTCATAATTCCACTTCGCCTTCTGGAACTTGTTCCCGAAGCCCAGAAGAATACTTACCTGGGCATTTTGACCTTCTGCGGGTTGATGCTCGCTGCGCTCGTCCAGCCACTAGCCGGGGCAATCAGTGACCGCTCAAGCTTCCACCTGGGCCGACGGCGTCCTTTTATCTTTATTGGAACGCTTCTGGCACTGCTCTTTCTCCCCAGCATAGGGCTCGCCGGCAGTTTCCTTTTTCTATTCCTGGGTTATTGCCTATTGCAATGCGCTTGTAACATTGCTCAAGGGCCGTTTCAAGCCTTTATTCCAGATTTAGTACCACAAAAGCGAAGGGGAACAGCATCCGGCGTAAAGAACTTAGCTGAAATACTAGCTGGTGTGGCCTTTGTGCGCATAGTGGCTTACTTCATGGATGTTTACTCTAGTGGCGGTGGAGAAATATGGTTGTGGCTGGCAATAGGCTTTCCCTGGATAGTTCTGCTAGGAGCGATGGTTACCACCGTACTAATAGTGAAGGAGCAGCCACTGTCTTCTGATAGTCAACCCTTCTCGGTAAAAACCATGGTCAGTGCTTACAAGATAGACGCCAAAGGGAACCCCGGTTTCGTATGGTTTCTCGTATCGCGTCTGTTTATTTTGATGGCGCTGGGAACGCTTCAAAGCTTTGCCCTGTACTTTCTCAAAGATGTAGTGCACATTCCCAATCCAGCAGGAGCAGCCGGAGACCTTCTGGTTACTGTTGGTATTTTTCTGCTCATCACTGCTTACCCTGCGGGACATTTTTCTGATAGATTTGGACGTAAACCAATCATCCTCCTTTCAGGATTCGTCGGCACTGCTGGCATTCTTGTATTGCTTTCCGCGGGAACTTATACCAGCGTCCTGGTCTGCGGCGGCCTCCTGGGGATTTCCGCGGGAGCTTTCCTTAGCGCCAACTGGGCACTAGCTACAGACCTGGTCCCTCCAGGTGAGGAAGCCCGCTATTTAGGTCTGACCAACGTGGCAACAGCCGGAGCTGGGGCACTAGCCAGACTCATTGGCCCTGTAATTGACTTCTTCAACGCCCGGCAACCTGGTTTGGGTTACTCAACCATGCTTGTCGCTTGCGTGTTTTACTTTGTGCTCGGTTCGGCCGCGGTTCTAATGGTCAGGGAAAAGGCCAGGAGGGATAGCTAGACCTATGAATCAGACGGATAACAACATAAAGAAGCGGTTTTGGTCAAGGGGCCGGTATCTTCAACTATTAGCTTTGCTCTTCGTGTTAACCCTTTGTACCGTTCTCCTTCTTCATCGAGAGAAAGTGGCAGAGCTTGAAATATATGGCTATCTCGGTGTCTTTCTGATTTCCCTGATAACCTGTAGCAGTATAGTGGTGCCTGTGCCTGGCTGGATTATGGTGGCAACCCTTGGTGCCATTCTAAATCCTGTCTTGGTAGGAATTGTATCCGGGGTGGGAGGGACGATTGGGGAAATGACCGGGTATCTTTTGGGCTATGGTGGTCAGCTAGCTATAGATAATGTAGGCATCTACTCCAGAATGGTGCAATGGATGAAGAGATGGGGAAGCATCACTATCTTTATCCTCGCCCTGATACCTAACCCTCTTTTTGATATAGCTGGCGGTGCCGCCGGTTTGCTCCGCTTCCCCTTATGGAAATTCCTTCTCTTTGGTGCTGCCGGCAGGATACCCAAGCATATCTTCTTTGCTTATATCGGCGTCTGGGGCTTACAATTTTTCCCATTGTAGAAAGGAAATAGCAAGGTAATCCTCTTCGACCCTGATTAACTGAAGGATGAGGACGAAAAAACAACCGCTCTGGATTCAGAAACCCAGAGCGGAGATATTTCGGTTTGGTGGAGGCGGGGGAGGGTTGAACTCCCCGTCCAGAAGAAGGTTGCCAGAACGTACTACAAGTTTAGCCAGCTCTTTTATCTCGCCTAGCTAGCCTCTGCTGACCGAGTATAGCTAGACCAGTCGATGATTCTTAGCCAGCCCATATCGGCATCAAGGCTGGAGCACCCCGACTTGTCGTCACCCAATCCCAACCCATCAGGGTGAGGTCAGGTTGGATGTGCAACCTTAATTAGGCTGCAATTGGAACTGCTTCGTTGGCAGTTGTCTTTTGCCACCTGTTTCACGAGGTAGATGGCACCTCGACTTGCTATCCTGTAGGCCTGCCCCTGTCGAAGCCACGCGCCCCCAAAATTGAATTTTTAATGTGCTTCTTAACTGTCTCTCTTCAGTGCCCGCTCTATTTCTCTCTCTGTTTCACGACGAGCTATCGTCTCCCGCTTGTCGTGAAGTCTCTTGCCTCGAGCCACACCCAACTCCAATTTAGCAGTCCCTCCTTTAATATATAGCTTCAACGGCACCAAAGTCAAGCCTTTCTGGCTCACCATGCCTGTTAGCTCATCAATTTGGCGACGGTGCAATAAAAGTTTACGCGGTCGCTCTGGCTCATGATTATAGTGGCTACGGGCTTGATAGGCAGCGACGTGAGAATTAAACAGCCACAATTCACCACCTTCAGGCCTAGCATAGGCATCACGAATGTTCACCCTACCCGCCCGAATTGACTTTATCTCAGTGCCGGTAAGGGCAATGCCAGCTTCCAAGCTTTCCAAAATATGATAATCGTGATAGGCTTTGCGATTAACAGTTATCGTTTTTGAGTTCACCATCTATGTTAAAATTCTATCACTATCAACAGAAATAAGATAGAAGCAGGGGGATTGTTATGTCAAGCCAACTAGATAGATACTGGTTATTCATTATCGCTTTTCTACTGGTCAGCCTCGTTTGCGGTGGCATAGTGCTGACGCTAAAACAAAGCAGCCATCACCCTGTCGAGATTTCCCTATCCTCAGCCGCTCCTTCACAGTATCAAGGAGAGATTTACATCGGCGGGGCCGTGGCCAATCCCGGTTTCTATCCTGTGGGAGAGGATGCCACCATAGAGGTTCTTATTCAAGCCGCTGGTCCCATGTCTGACGCCGACCTCAGTCGTATTAAGATTTATGTGCCCAAGACCGATGAAACTCAGCCAGCCCAAAGGATAAGCTTAAACCTGGCCGAAGTATGGCTACTCGAAGCCTTGCCCGGAATCGGGCAGGGCAAAGCTCAAGCAATTGTCGACTACCGTAACCAACATGGGCCTTTCCGTAGGATAGAGGACGTGCTCAAGGTCGAAGGCATTGGTAGCGGTACATTGGACAAAATAAAGAACCTGATTACCGTCGAGGACTGAAACCCCAATGACACTTATTTATCTCAGTGCCGCCTTGGTAGCAGGTATCTATCTTGGTTCAAAAGTTGCCCTGTCAGTTAGCATTATTTGTCTCGGCTTCCTACCCCTGTGCTTCATTCCGTTCTTTTCTC
>QYPU01000009.1 GCA_007280145.1 Dehalococcoidia bacterium
CCGTTCTTTTCTCAACATAAAAAGCATTTGCTTCTAGCCGGGTTTTGCCTTTTTGCCCTCCTCGGCGGTAGCCTCCGTTTCCAATCAAGCCTGCCTGTGGTCGATGAGCATCACCTCCAGTTCTACAACAACCAAGAAGTAGTTGAAATCAAGGGAATAGTATGCAATGCCCCTGAAATCAAAGATAAAAATTCTGTTTTCCAGCTTTCAGCCTATGAACTAGAAATAAATGGCGCAAAGAAAGGAATCTCAGGAAAGGCCCTAGTACAAGTGCCTGGATACCACGAATACCATTACGGAGATACCCTCAAGGTAACCGGCAAGCTAGAAACACCACAACAATTTGATGATTTTGACTATAAAAGCTACCTGGCTCGGCAAGGAATTTACTCAATCATATACTATCCCGAAACAGAAACATTAGATACAGGCAAAGGCTCCAAGCCATTGGCCTGGATTTATTCATTGAGAAACCGCTTTTCCCAAGGCTTATCGCTTGCTTTACCTGAACCACAAGGCTCACTAGCTCAAGGCATCTTTCTAGGCTTAAGAAGCAACATACCATATTCCTTGAGACAAGCCTTCTCAAGGACTGGAACCGCCCATCTGCTAGCTATCTCTGGTCTCCACCTCAGCATTATCATAGGTATGCTCCTCAGCGCTGGAATTTGGCTTTTCGGTAGACGATACTCCATCTATATCTGGCTAGCCCTTCTGGCTATCTGGTTATATGCCCTGGTTACAGGCATGCGTCCTCCTATAATCCGCGGCGCAATCATGGGGACCATGTTCTTGACAGCCGAATATCTGGGCAGACAACGGAGTGCTCTGACTGCCCTGGGCTTCGCCGCAGCAGTAATGGTAGGAATCCAACCTCAGATTCTGTGGACCACCAGCTTCCAGCTAAGCTTCCTGGCCATGGCAGGGCTTGTCCTTCTCTTTCCTTACCTTCAAACGTGGGGTAGGAAAAGAGTAGCTGCCGCCGTAAGCACAGAAGGAACTGCAGCATCTTTATGTAATATTGCTGCCGATAGCTTTGCAGTAACTTTGGCCGCCATTCTAGCTACATGGCCAGTCATCGCCTACAATTTTAGCATCGTCTCCTTCGTCGGTCTGCCGGCCACCTTCCTTTCTCTGCTAGCCTTGCCAGGTATTATCATTACCGCAGCTCTAGTCAGCGCGGCTGGCCTTTTCGCACCACTTTTAGCTCAAATCCTAGGCTGGGTAGCCTGGCTTTTCCTCAGTTACTTAATTCTGATAGTACGAGTTTTCGATGCCCTGCCATTCTCATCTACCGAAACAGGCAGCTTCAATACCTGGCAAATATGGTGTTACTATGGTTTGCTGGCAGCAGCTATGGCAACCATCAATTACCGAAAGCAATTAGCTAACTTTCTTTCTCCGCTAACTTCCCAAATGCGCCAGTTAGCCAGTAAAGTCTCAGACTCTATTTTTAAACTACCCAAGAAATGGATTGTCTCCCCACTTCTAATCGCAGCCATCCTAGTTTGGGCAGCCATCCTGAACACGCCTGATGACAAGCTTCATGTAACCATACTTGATGTAGGACAAGGGGATGCCATCCTAATCCAAACACCAAACCACCAGGATATCCTCATCGACGGTGGGCCAAGCCCTCAAGCAATAGAGCTCGAATTAGGCAAGAAGCTACCTTTCTGGGACAGGACTATTGACTTAGTGGTGCTAACTCAACCACAAGCTGACCATGTCACCGGCCTGGTAGAAGTACTCCAGGGCTATGAAGTACAACAGGTCATTGGGCCAGGAATAGCTTACAATTCAGCCATTTATCAGCACTGGCTCAAGTCAGTCACAGACAAAGAAATTAAATACAGAAAAACTCACGCCGGGCAAGAAATCGACCTCGGTGACGGAATAAAGCTAGAGATGCTTAACCCTCCAACATCTTTGCTTCAAGGCACTTCCAGTGATGTTGACAACAATGGAGTCGTGCTGCGCCTAAGCTGGGATAAGGTAAGCTTTTTATTTACTGCCGACATCGGCCAAGAGGCTGAATGGCATCTTATTGCCCAGCGAGCCAATCTGAAGAGTACAGTACTGAAGGTTGCTCACCATGGTAGCCTAACTTCCACCTCTCCAGAATTATTGGCCGTTGTTGACCCCGAAGTAGCAGCGATTTCAGTAGGCGCTGACAATAGATTTGGCCACCCTCACCCTGAAGTAATAAACAGGCTAACCGAACGACTCGGAAGTGACAGGATTTACCTGACCTCGGAACATGGGACTATCGAATTTATTACTGATGGGGAAAAGCTATGGGTCAAAACAGGATAGCCAATATCCAGTAAGTCCCCAAAGGACAAACCGAGGTATTGCATCAACTTGGGCAAGATACTCCTGCCAAAAACTGAGTTAAGGTTAGCTGTCTAAAGCCTCACGTTTACATTAGATTAGGGCTATACCTAAGCTGGTAGCAGCCTCGCTGCTTCAAAAGCGTTGGGGCATCCTTGTACCAATGCCCATGATGCCAAGTTCATCACCAATTCCCTTCAGAATACTTAACAAAATCATTGCTACCTGAGCAACCGGACAAAACACTAAAGCTAGTATGCAAACGAGGCTTCATACCACTGATAGGCCAAAACACTTTGCCTGCTCAGGCATCCCTCAATGGTCATGGTTCGATATGAGAATTTAGTACTGATAGCCCTGCGCCAGATACAAAATCAGGCAAAAATAATCTAGCAAAAGTATTGACATCAGAAGGCCTGACCTGTTAATGTTAAACAAATGCCTACGAGACCTTTAGACCTAAACTATAATCCAGCCCAGCGAATTTCTCAGTGATAAATCGGCTGTCATAACAAAATTCAGGAAATAGCAATGGACATAAACAATTCAAAAATAGAAGCGCCCCCGACTCAAGCCAGGCAAACCATAGAGCTCATCTCCTTTCTGATGCATGAATTTAAGACTCCACTAACTTCCATTATCGCCTCCGCTGGCTTGTTAGCTGAAGAGCTAACTCTCTCCCCAGACGACCCCAGAACCAAGCTGATTAGCAACATTTTAACTTCGGCTTACAGCCTTGAAGCTCGAGCCTCAGAACTTCTAGATTTAGCCAAACTAGAAGCTGAAGGCTTCCAGCTAGAACTAGAGCCAACAGATATAAATACCGTTATCTACAATATAGTCGACCAGCTATCGCCAACTATCCACAGCCGAAATCAATCCTTAACTCTAAATTTGGCACCTCACCTCCCTAAAATTATCACCGACCCCTTAAGGCTAGAACAGGTTTTGCTTAATCTCTTGTCCAACGCCACCAAGTTCACCCCAGAGGGCGGTAGTATATCCCTAACATCAACTAAACAGAACGACCACATAGTCATCAAGGTTCAAGACAGTGGCCCTAGCATACCACCAGAAGAACAAACCAAAGTCTTCCAACCCTATTATCGGCTTAAAGGTGATAAAGGACACATTCCTGGGACGGGCTTGGGGCTTGCCTTATGTAAACACTTGATAGAGCTCCATGGGGGCGCAATATGGGCAGAAAGCCAGCAAGGCAAAGGTACTACCTTCGCTTTCTCTTTGCCTTTGAAAATAGCCAATTAAAACCAGCGAGAGCAGATAGGCAGCTTTTGTAATCCCTGATCCTGAATTCTGAGCCCTGGCCACTGCTCAATGGTAGACAGAAATGAAAGTACTAGTAATCGAGGATAGCCCTCAAATCATTGAAGCCATCTCTTTGTGCTTCCAGCTCCGTTGGTCTGAGGTAAGTGTTATCTCCTCCACTAGTGGGAACAAAGGTGTAGAAATGGTTGAGACTGAATCACCGGATATGGTCATCCTCGACCTCGGCCTACCTGACATTGATGGCCTCACTGTGCTCCATGACATCCGTAGCTTCAGCAATGTGCCCATAATCATCCTCACCGTCAGAGGCGATGAAATGGACAAGGTCAAGGGATTGGAACTAGGTGCTGATGACTACATAGTTAAACCGTTCAAGCATGACGAACTTCTGGCACGGATAAAAGCTGTCCTTCGCCGCACCACTATGCCCCAGCTCAAAGACACCGAAGACGTAGTTATTAGCCCAGAACTCAAAATCGATTTTACCACTCCCTGCCTATACAAAAAAGGCCAAACAGTAAACCTAACCCCGATTGAGTCTAACCTGCTTTATCATCTAGTCAAAAACGAAGGCAAAACATTAATCCACCGCTACTTGCTAGAAAGAATCTGGGGGGAGGAATATTCTGATGCCACCGAATATCTCAAGGTATATATCCAACGTATCAGGAACAAACTAGAAGATGACCCAAGCCAACCCAAAATGATCACTACCGAGCGGGGACTCGGGTACAAATTTATCAAGCCCACACCTAAAATGCTTACTAGACGATCTTCCTGACATTATTCGGGCCTCCATAACTGAAGCCGGAGGTATGTATATAGAATAGCAAACAATATGCCCCTAGTAATTCCTTCAGTTGTGAATCACTGCGTTTGGCTCCACTCACAAAACTCTCCAGGAAAAGAACACATTTCATCCGTAAGGCTCCGAATGAGAAAAAACGAGCCCTTATAAACAGTCTCCCGATTAGCCTATTGATTTACAGTCAATTTTAGCGTAGAGTATTAAGCATCCTAATCTTGGTTTGATTACAGGAGGCAAGGATGAAAAAACCGCTTTGGCTACTGCCGGTAGCTCTAATGCTAGCTCTTGTTTTAGCTACTACCATTTCAGCCAGTGCACAAGCTGGCCTTGTAGTAAGTGACTTAACAATTAGCCAGGACTCTGTCAAAGAGGGGGAAACAGTCTATATCACTACTGTGGTAACCGCAGACACAGACGGCACTTACACTCTAATATTAAAAATAAATGATGAACTAAAGGAGACTAAGGAAGTAGAATTAGAAGCAGCGGACCCCCAAACAGTGAGTTTCACAGTTACCGGCGGTCCACCCGGTGATTACATAGTAGACCTGAATGGCTTTCCAGGTTATTTCACTGTAAAAACATCCTTCTGGGCTATGTTTCCTCCATACTTGTGGGCGATTCTTGGTGCTATAATCGGTGTATTGATTCTGTTCATCATAGTGCTAGCTGTCATGCCACCACGCAAAAAGCAAGCCGGTACAGTCCCTAAAGCCACAAGGGCAGGTAGAGGAGGACCACCACCAGCAACCCCAACGCCGACTCCAATGCCAACTCCATTCCCAACTCTAACGCCAGGGCCGATGGCAGCCCCACACGCAGCACCCACAGCGAGAGCTACATTCTCTGTGAGTAACCTGACCATCACACCCAATCAGGTCAGGGAGGGAGAACCTGTAACCATCAGCGCCATAGTAACCAACAACGGCACAGAATCAGGTAAATATAGCCTGGTATTACGAATCGGTGGTGTGGTCGAAGGCATCACTGAGATAACCCTGGCTTCTGGTACAAGCCAATTAGCTACCTCCACAATAACTAAGGACACTGCCGGAGATTATTACATAGAAATAGATGGCTTAGGTGGCACGTTTACTGTCATCCCCCTAAAACCAGCACACTTCACCCTAAGCAATCTAGTCATAGCGCCTGAGCGTGTTAAACAAGGAGAAAGCATTACGATTAGTGCCGTGGTAACCAACACCGGCGAAGTCACAGGTAGTTATAGTGTGGTATTAAAAATAAAAGGTACCGTCGAGGCCATTGAGGAGGTCAACATAGGTCCAGGTGGAAGCCAGAGAGTAGCTTTTGACATAACCAAAGATACGCCAGGCTTTTATAACATAGATCTAGAGGGCTTAACTGGCAGATTTGTTGTCGAGATGGAATGGAACAAATAGGGGATTTTGCTTGCCTGTCACTTCGAACTAAAACTCTACGCAAAGCAAAAGCTTATACCAAAAGGTAAGGTTGCCAAACACTACCAGAATAGGACAACAAAGATAAAAAACTAAAGCTCTTCCCGTCTGGCTTCTGGCAACACTTCCCACAACTTATCAGGATTTTGCACATGGTCAATATAGACAATGCCATTAAGATGGTCTATCTCATGTTGTAAGGCTTGAGCCAGAAGCCCCTCACCCTTGAGACGAATGCTCTTCCCTTGTCTATCCTGTGCTTTAACCTTGACCCAGACTGAGCGCTCGAGTTCCCCTTGATAGCCAGGAACACTTAAACAGGCTTCTTCTACCAAATACTTGCCCCCCACCTTGACTATCTCAGGGTTAAGCAAAATGATAACCTCCTCACCTGGTATCTCAATCACAGCCACTCGGAGTGACACCCCAACCTGGGGTGCAGCTAAACCAACGCCAGAAACCGCACGCATAGTCTCTATCATGTCGTCAATAAGACGTTGGACCGAGCTATCAATGCTGGTTACCTTTTTGGCTTTCTGCCTCAGCACAGAATCAGGTAAAACACGAATAGAACAAACTGTCATTTTGTAACTGATTAAACCACACCTACTGGGTCAATGTCCACAATCCAGCCCTGAGGAAAGGTCATATCATTCAAGAACTCAGCTAACGCAGTCCCACAGAGAATCATCTGCCACTGATAGTACCCCCTGAGTCGAGGCACGAAAGCTGGCACTGGCCCAATTAACC
>QYPU01000050.1 GCA_007280145.1 Dehalococcoidia bacterium
ATGGAGTTTGGCAAGGATGGGAGGGGGGAAGAGAAGGTTCAGTCAATAAATTAGCCCAGAAGCTTATTTGGTGGATTAGTGTAAAAGTTTCGCCGGGGGGAGGTAAGGGGTGGTTCTTGGGGATGATTGGTGGCTTGACTCTTCTGTAGCTGCGGTATTATGTCGACATGCTTTTCCTGAAGCTATTTTGGGGCTTATCCTGCCTTGCCACAGTGATGAGAAGGATAAGGAGCATGCTGAGCTTGTTGCTGGCAGGTTTAATATACCTGTTAAGGTTGTTGGCCTTGACGAGGTGTTTGAAGCTTTGGTTAAGCTTTTGCCGGGTGAGGGTTGTAATGCGGCAGCGAGAAAGCTGGCGGAAGCCAACATCAAACCTCGATTGCGGATGGTCACTATCTATTACTTCGCCAATCATCTTGGCTATCTAGTAGTGGGTGCTAGTAATAGGAGCGAGTTATCTGTTGGCTATTTTACCAAGTATGGTGATGGGGGTGTGGACCTTATGCCTTTAGGTAACCTGGTGAAGAGCCAGGTGCGTGGCTTGGCTGAGTATTTGGATATCCCTCGAGAGGTCATTGATAAGCCGCCCTCGGCAGGTTTGTGGAGTGGTCAGACAGATGAAATGGAGCTGGGATTAACCTATAGTGAGCTTGACCACTACTTGGTTACGGGTGAAGCTCGGGAGGAAACGAAGGAAAAGATTGATTCTATGATAAATAGGAGCGGCCATAAACGTTATTTCCCGCCTGCTCCTTTTATATAGACTGGTGGCCTTTAAATAGAGGTTGTGTTAGCATAGTGCCTATGCTATGCTGCCTTTAGCTGTTATAGGAGGGAAGAGATGACTACAGAGACAGAGAAGGAAAGAGCATTAGAACTGGCAATAGACCATATTAAGAAGCAATTTGGAGAAGGCTCGATTATGAAGCTAGGCGAATTCTCGGCGAAGCTGGTGGGGGATGCTATTCCTACTGGTTCATTAAGTTTGGATCTGGCTTTAGGGATAGGTGGTATTCCTCGAGGACGGGTTACCGAGATTTTCGGTAGTGAAGCTTCGGGTAAAACTACCCTTGCCCAGCATATAATTGCCGAGGCTCAAAGACTCGGCGGTTTTGTTGTCTATATAGATGTTGAGCATGCTCTTGACCCCGTCTATGCGGCTAATTGTGGAGTGAAGGTTGAAGATTTGCGCATATCTCAGCCTGATAGTGGGGAGGAGGCCTTGGGGATTACTGAAGAGTTGGTAAGAAGTGGAGCTGTGGATGTAATAATTATTGATAGCGTAGCTGCCCTGGTGCCGCGGGCTGAAATCGAGGGGGAAATGGGTGATGCTCATGTTGGCTTGCAAGCGCGATTAATGTCTCAGGCACTAAGAAAATTAGTAGCTGCGATTGGCAAATCGCGCACTGCGGTGATTTTTATTAACCAACTACGAGAGAAGATAGGCGTCATTTTTGGCAGCCCTGAAATTACTCCTGGAGGCAGGGCCTTGAAATTCTACAGTACGGTGAGGATAGATTTAAGACGGAGTGAGGCTATTAAACATGGCTCCGAGGTGGTGGGCAACCGGGTCAGGGCTAAAGTAGTTAAAAATAAAGTGGCCCCCCCATTTCGGCTTGCTGAGTTTGACATAATGTTTGGTCGTGGCATAAGTAAGGAGGGTGACCTTATTGATTTGGGTGTTAGTTTGGGATTAGTGAAGAAAACGGGCACTTTTTTTAGTTTTGGTGACATAAAACTAGGGCAGGGGCGAGAAAATGCTAAAGAGTATTTAATGCAGCATGCTGAGTTAGCTTTGGAGATAGAGCGTGAGATAAGAGCTTTGACGATGTCCCCGTCAAGCCCGGTTGTTGAGACGGGGGAGGTTAGTGAGTAGGCCAGACGTTTGGTTGGCAAGAGGATAGAGGGGATTTATATGGGTAGTATTACGGCTCTGCGAGTGGTTGGCAATAAGAAGCGGTTTAACGTGTTTATCGACGGTTCTTTTTCTTTTGCCATAGATAAAGAGGTGGTAGTAGGACGTGGCTTGCAGGTTGGTCAGCACTTGTCTGCAGACCAGATTGAAGAACTAATACAGGCTAACCTTTTTCAAAGATGTTTTGAGGCTGCCTTGCATTATCTCAGCTATCGGTCTAGAAGTGAGGCTGAGGTGAGACAGCGACTATATCGGCATGGTTTTAGTGATGATGTGGTGAATAAAACTATACCTGAGTTAAAGGAGCGGAAACTGATTGATGATGCAGCTTTTGCGCAGTTTTGGAAGGACAATCGCCTGTTGTTCAACCCACGAAGCCGACGGTTAATAAAACTTGAATTGAGGCGAAAGGGCATAGCTGCTGAAACGGCAGATGAAATAGCAGGGGATTTAGATGATGAGATTAGTGCTTATGAGGCAGGGCTGAAGAAAGCTCATGGTTTGGCTACTTTAGATTATAGTGAATTCCGTCGCCGCCTATTTGGTTATCTCAGGCGGCGGGGCTTTAGTTACGAGGTTATTAATCAGGTTGTGGCACGTTTGTGGCAAGAGCAACAAACTGCCTCTGTATAACGTTTTTATAGAGGTCATTCGTTTGACACTAGTTCTGCAAAGGATTAGTATTAAATCAAAAAGATAATTTAGTCAGGTTTGTCATATGTGGTGTTTTAAGAAAGTGAGGCAACTAAATGGCTTATTCAGTTTTATACTTTGTTGTAGTTGGACTGGTTCTTATTCTGGGTCTACTTCTTGGCTATTTTGCCAGACAGATATTAGCCAATCAGCAACTTCGTGGTGCTCAAACTGAGGCAAAAAAATTATTAGAGGAGGCAACAGTTAAGCATGAAGACATGCTTGCTAAGGCCAGAGAAGAGGCGGTTAAGGTTAGACAGGCTGCAGAGGCTGACAGTCGTGAGCGCCGCTATGAATTGCAGAGGCTGGAAAGGCGTTTTAACCAGAAAGAAGAGAGGCTGGATCGGAAACTGGAATCTGTAGAGCGCCGTGAACAGAGTTTAGCCGCTCGTGAGAAGGAAGTTGAGGATATAAATGTCCAGCTGGAAGAGATACGAAGTAAGCAGCTACATCAACTCGAACTTGTCTCGGGGATGTCGAGTGAGGATGCAAAGCAGCAACTGCTTCAGGCTGTAGAGTTAGAGATTGGTGAAGAAGCATCACGGCGAGTCAGGGAATGGGAAGAGCGAATAAAGGATGAAGTTGATGGTAAGGCTCGCGAAATTCTGGCTACGACTATCCAGCGTTGTGCTACTGATGTAGTGTCGGAGACGACCGTATCTGTTGTCCCTTTGCCCAGTGATGATATGAAGGGGCGACTTATTGGTCGTGAGGGGCGCAACATTCGAGCTCTGGAGCAGGCTACTGGCGTTGACCTTATCATTGATGATACCCCAGAAGCGGTGACTATTTCTAGCTTCGACTCAGTGAGGCGGGAAGTAGCTAGAGTGGCTTTGAACAACCTTATTCTCGATGGACGCATTCACCCAGCGCGAATTGAGGAAGTAGTGGAAAGGGCTAAAAGCGAAGTTGAAGCTACAATTCGCAATGAAGGGGAGCAGGCGGCTCGCCAGGCCGGGGTGCAAGGGTTGCATCAGGAGTTAATCAAGTTGCTTGGCAGACTTAAGTTTCGGACTAGCTATGGTCAGAATGTGTTAACTCATAGCCTTGAGGTCATGCATCTGGCTGGGATGCTGGCTGCTGAGATTGGTTTCGATGTGGGACAGGCGAAGAAAGCTGGTTTGCTTCATGATATAGGTAAAGCGGTGGATCATGAAGTGGAAGGTCCCCATGCTACAATAGGTGCTGATTTGGTTCGGCAATGGGATAAATCGCCTGAAATAGCTCAGGCTATCGAAGAACACCACGGTGAAGCTAATACAACCAGTGCCCTTGGCTTTATTATTGCTACTGCTGATGCTATAAGTGGCTCGAGGTTGGGAGCCCGGAGGGAGTCTATAGAGCAGTATCTGAAGCGTATTGAAGCCTTGGAAAATGTGGCTGATGGCTTTCCCGGGGTTGAAAAGGCTTTTGCTATTCAAGCCGGGCGTGAAGTACGTATTTTGGTTAAACCAGAGCAGGTAGATGACCTTGGAGCTATGAGGCTGGCTCGGGATATCGTAAAGAAAATAGAGGAGACTCTGGACTATCCGGGTCAAATAAAGGTGACTGTGATGCGGGAGACCAGGGCTGTGGACTATGCCAAGTAAGTATTGTGAGGAAAAATATTGCGTATATTAATGATAGGTGACGTTGTAGGTAAGCCTGGCAGGAGCGCAGTGAAACAACTTCTACCAGGCTTGCTTCGTGAATACGGGATTGACCTAGTGATAGCCAATGGTGAAAATTCTGCCGGTGGCTTGGGTGTTACATTGGCTACAGCACAGGAGCTTTTTGATTATGGTGTCGACGTAATAACTACCGGCAACCATGTATGGGCGAAGAGAGAGATTATCCCTTATCTTGATGGCGAATTGCCTATTCTCCGCCCTTTAAATTATCCACCAGGAGCTCCGGGTCGTGGTTTCTTGTTAATTGAACATGTCTTGGTAGTTAATTTGATGGGGCGTGTTTTTATGGGCGAAATCGATTGCCCGTTTCGAGCTATGGATTACCTCCTCTCGGAAATCGAGACTAAACCTAAGGTTATCATTGTTGATTTCCATGCTGAAGCTACCTCAGAGAAGGTGGCTATGGGGAGGTATCTTGATGGTCGAATCAGTGCGCTGCTTGGTACGCATACGCATGTAGGCACAGCAGATGCTTGCATATTGCCTGGCGGTACTGCTTATGTCACTGATGTAGGCATGGTTGGCCCTGTGGATTCAATTATAGGTGATGATGCTGAAGCAGTAATTCATAGCTTTCTCACTAAGATGCCTCACCGCTTTTCGATAGGTAAAGGAAGGGCTATTTTCGATGCTATGCTAGTCGAAGTGGATGAAGCTAGTGGTAGGGCAATAAATATACAGCGGATTCGGCGCCAGGAGGAGCAGTAGCAAATGAAAGCTGACCTCCATTTACATACTACTGCTTCTGATGGACGGCTGAAGCCAGAGGAGATTGTCCATTTAGCGGTGGAAGCTGGACTTGATGTCATTGCAATTACCGACCATGATACTGTAGATGGTATTGCTCCGGCTTTAGCTGCTGCTGAGGCTTTTCCTTCGCTTACAGTTATCCCTGGTGTGGAAGTTAATACCGATGTGCCTGATGGTGAGGTACATGTTTTGGGCTATTTTATTGATTACACTGAGCAAAAATTAGCTGCTGGTTTGCAGAGATTGCGTGATTCGAGACAGAGGCGAGCACAAAAGATGATTGCTAAGCTCAGTAGCTTGGGCCTGGATATTCAATGGCAGCGAGTGCAGGAGCTAGCCCAAGGCGGTTCTATATGTCGGCCTCACATAGCTCAGGCTTTGTTGGAGAAGGGCTATGTTAGCACGGAGAGGGAAGCCTTTGACAGATATATCGGCCATGGTGGTCCTGCGCATGTGGAACGTGAGAAGCTGCTTCCAGTGGAAGCGGTAAAGCTAATTGTTGATGCTCGAGGCTTGCCTGTTCTGGCTCACCCGGCAGACATTAATGACCTAGATGAGCTTGTGCCCAAATTAAAGGCAGCTGGTTTAGTTGGTATTGAAGTGTACTATTGTGACTATGCTCCAGATGTAATCGACAGGCTGCTAAAAATTGCTGGGCAGTATGGGCTTGTTCCTACGGGAGGCACTGATTATCATGCCTTTGGCTATAGCTCAGAGATTATGATTGGTGAAGCACTTGCTCCGCAGCAGTCAGTGGAGCAGTTATTTGCTCTAGTTGACAAGCGCAGCTTGGAACTGATAAAACGGCATTAGTATCAACCAGGGGATTTAGCAAGAAGCATGCGATGTGCTAAGCATCCGAAGGTGGAAACAAACCTTACCTGTGGGAAGTGCGGCAAGCTTATTTGCCCTAAGTGTTTGGTTCAGACCGATGTAGGAATGCGCTGTCCAGAATGCGCTAATTTAAAGTCTCTGCCTACTTATCAAGTTTCCCCAATGTATTACCTCAGGGCTGTAGGGGCTGGTATTGGCATTGCTCTCGCTTGTGGATTCGTCTGGTTGGGGATATATTATGTTCCGCTGCCCTTCATATTCTTTTTTCGGCTTTTTATAGCCGCTGGCGCAGGTTATGCTATTGGGGAAGTCGTCAGCCTCTCGGTTAATCGCAAGCGTGGTACTGGCCTGGCAATTATCAGCGGTCTCAGTGCTGCTTTAAGTTTTGCTATTGCTAATGTGATTTTTACCTCGGTAGGACTTAATCTTTGGGGTTTACTTGTTTTGGCGATAGCCGTTTTTATGGCAGCGATTCGAATCCGCTAGTTTTTATGCTAAAATAACCAGCGTTTTAGAAAATTTAGAAAATAGGGAACTAAGAAAGGAGAAATATGGAAGCGTCTCGTGAAATTTTCTGGAATATAGGCATTGGGCCCTTCATCCTGTATCCGGTGGCGGCAGTTGCGATAGCGATTCTTATTTATGCTATATACCGGCGCTGTCTCTTGTGGGCGGTTGGTAAGCCTGACAATAGATTTGATGACTTAGGTAAAAGGATATGGAGCTTCATAGTTACCGGTGTGGTTGATGGCCTGTTTCACAGGCGGTTTTTCCGTGAGCCTTACCCGGGTATAATGCATTTCCTCATCTTTGCTGGCTGCGGTTTGTTCCTGCTGGGAGCGTTCTTGGATTTCATCAGCCATTATTTCTTTCACTTCATGCATGGCGGTGTTTACCTTGGCCTGGGTATGGCTGTGGATATCGGTGGGGTGTTTGTTCTCATCGGTGTCATCATGGCAGTAGTGCGTCGTTATATTCAGAAGCCAGAAAGACTAAACACTATATTAGATGATGCTATTGTCTTGAGTTTGATTTTTGTTGTGGTAGTTACCGGATTTTTCCTCGAAGGCTTCCGCATGATTGCGGCTACTCCTGAGGGCTTATCGCAGCCTGAATTTTACAGTCACCCCGAGTGGTCAATGTGGTCCTTCGGGGGTTATTGGATAGCTGGCTTGTTTGCTGGTTTGGCTGAGGGCACCAGAATAGCCTGGTACACCGGCTTATGGTGGTTTCATGTGGCTTTGTCCGTAGGTGCTGTGATTTATGTATGTCTCTCGTTTGACAGGCTGACTCACATTCTGGTGTCTCCAGTTAATGTTTTCTTCAAGTCGCTTCGACCTAAAGGGGCATTGGTGCCTATTAATATTGAGGAAGCTGAGACATTTGGTGTCGGTAAGATTGAGGATTTTACCTGGAAGCAGTTGCTGGATTTAGATGCCTGCACTAACTGCGGTAGGTGTCAGGATAGATGCCCGGCTTATCTTAGTGGCAAGCCTTTGTCTCCACGAAAAGTAATACAGGACCTGAAGACTCATTTGCTTGAGAGAAGTGATGTTTTGCTGGCTGCAAAGAGGGCTAATCCTGGAAATGGTAACGGTGGAGATGCGGCCAAGGCCATGCTTGGTGAGGTGATAACTGAGGATGAGCTTTGGTCATGTACCACCTGCCGTGCTTGTATGGAAATATGTCCCGTCTTTGTTGAGCATATTGATAAAATTGTTGACATGCGACGCAATATGGTCTTGGAACAGGCTAGCATGCCAGAGACTGGCGAGGCTGTCTTGAGATGCATTGAAACCAGAGGACATAGCTGTAGAGGTACCACATATACCAGAACTGACTGGGCTAATGGGCTGGATGTCAAGCTTTTGTCTGAAGATGCCAATGTTGACCTTGTATATTTTGTAGGTTGCGCTGCGGCTTTAGAAGACAGGAGCATGAAGGTGGCTATAGCCTTTGCGAAGATATTAAAGGCGGCTGGAGTCAACTTTGCCATACTTGGTCCAGAGGAAACTTGCTGTGGCGAGCCGGCCAGAAGGCTGGGCAACGAATACCTGTTCCAGATGCAAGCCATGAAGAATATTGAGATGCTGAAGGGCTATAACGTGAAGAAGATAGTCACTGCCTGTCCTCATTGCTTTAACACACTTAAGAATGAGTATCCTCAGTTTGACGGAGAATTTGAGGTTATCCATCATACTGAGCTTATCGCTGACCTGCTGAAGCAAGGTAAGATTAAGCCATCTCCTCTGGGCGATGGTAAGTTGACTTACCATGATTCTTGCTACTTAGGCAGGCATAATGATATCTATAATCAGCCGAGACAGGTGTTGAGTAGCATCTCTCAATCCAAGCTGTTGGAGATGAAGCAGTCTCGAAGGAATGGATTTTGCTGTGGTGGTGGAGGTGGACGCTACTGGATGGAGGAGCGTATTGGCCAGCGGATTAGTGAGATGCGCATTGACCAGGTGGTAGAGACTGGGGCTGATGTTGTGGCTACAGCTTGCCCTTATTGCTTGCAGATGTTTGAAGACGCTATAAAGGCTAAAGAGGTAGAGGAATCCTTAAAGGCTTTAGATATCGCTGAGCTTCTGGCGGCACAACTGGATAAAGGCAGCACTGAATAGGCCAGAGTCTCTATTGTCTGAAAAGCGGGTTTAACTCTGTTTGCGTAGAAGGTTTATATATTTAGATAAAGGAGATTAAAAAATGTGGGATGCTTTGAAGTGTAACTTTTGCGGCGATTGCCTGGTGAAATGTCTCTATGTCGATTATGATAAGGACAGGGCTGTGTCCGAAATTAAGTTGCTCATGGAGGGCAAAAAGGCTGATATCCTGAGTCAGTGCATCACCTGCTGTGCTTGCAGGGAATATTGCCCTACAGGAGCCGACCCCTATGACCTCATCTTGAGGATGCAGGAAAAGACAGGAGCTTTTCCCATAAGCGAGGATGCATTAGCTCAGTTCGACAGCGTCTTTAATATCCCAAGTGAGCTAATACCAGGTGAGCCTGACAAACCCGTCCTCTCCCTGTGCACTATGGAAAGGATGATACCTGAGGGTGCTCTCGATGGCCAGCTATTTAAGGGCATGGCCATAGTCAAGGGTGGAGATTATTTCTGCCTTATTGGCTACGTGCATGTTGCCAAGGAGAGTCCTATTGAGAAGAATGCACAGAAGTTCATCGACAAGATGGCGAGCTTGGGTAGGGACATCGTGTTTCTCCATGATGACTGCTATGCGATGGTGCATGCCAAGGTTAAGGACTATGGCATCACTGTCCCCTTTAAATACATGCATCTCTTTGAATATCTGCGCAACTATCTCAGAGACCACCAGAGCGGCATCACCAAGCTGAACAAGAAGGTCGCTTACCAGCGTCCTTGTGCCTCAAGGTACACTCCTGAGAAAGATGTCTTCCTCGACGAGATTTTTGAGCTTATCGGCGTGGAGCGGCCGCCGAGAAGATATGAGCGTGAGACTGCCTTCTGCTGCACGGGGGCAATAATCAATGTCAACCGGGAGCGGGCTATTGAGATACAGGCGAAGAATATCGATGATGCCATTGCGTGTGGCGCCGATGCCATAATAACCCTTTGCCCTATGTGTGATCGTGTGCTAAGACGGCCGACCACCGCACGTGGACTGAAGAAGATTTTCATAACTGACCTTTGCCGCATGGCCCTGGGTGAGAAACCCTGGCCGGAATAGTTCGGCTAGCTTTAGCTTTTTTGCTGAATCCAATCCACATGTAGTGTGGTCTTCTAAGGCCGCCTGGGGCAGGTTGACGGGGCAGGGCTTTAGCCCTGCACTACATGTTTTTATTGAATCCAAATCACCAAAAAGATATTTGAAATTTTGAGCTTTGGTCATTCGAATTTGTTTAGGGTTTAGAAATTAGGATTTAGGATTTACCCTCTATCTCCTTTAGGTGTCCCCAGATGGCTTTATCAGTTTATTTATCTCTCGATGATAGCGACGACGGGCAGGTGGTCAGAGGCAGTGGTTACAGGTACCTGAACGTCGTTTACTTTCAGGTCTGGCGATACCCAGATGTAATCGATGCGTTTTTGGGGGTTGTCTGAGGGGCTAGTGCA
>QYPU01000026.1 GCA_007280145.1 Dehalococcoidia bacterium
ACAAAGAGGTGCCTCCATTGCCAACAAAACGGAGAGCCAGGAAAGGTAATAGGACCTAAACACAGGGGGAAGGGCGAGCTGACGCTCCGGTTCTGACTAAGACGAGCAAACATGACACTCTGCCGCCATCATTTTAGATGAGACATAGGCAGCAGTCAAGCCCACAGCGGATTCCATTTTCGTGTGCGCAGATGTATAATCAAGCTGGTGTGTCGCAGGTGGAATAAGTGAACAACTCGGCCATACTTCAACTAAGGAGAAAGGCTAAGATGGACATCTACACAAGCAAGATGAGGCGAATTACCATTGCCGTGTTGACGATAGCAGTAGCCGCTTTAGTTGTGAGCTTGCAGCCTTTCTTTCTGGGACAACTGGACATCAACACGGCCAGGCTGGTGAGTTGTCCGATTGCCTTTATTGTGCTGTGTTTTCTAATACTGCATTTCCTGCAAAACTGGCGACTGCTGTTGGCTCTGTTCAAAAACAAAAAATCGTACAGAATGAGCAGGCTGACGGTAACCCTGGCGATGATAGCGATTGGGATAACAGACATTGCCAGCGGCTGGCTTAGTGCTGTATCAGGTGAGGAACACTACATATTGTTCCCGATGTGGGTATGGAGCTGGATATTCACGCTTCTCGTGGCCATTCATGTCTACCAGCGCCGGAAGTTGTTTCTGTCCTACTGGAGAAAGCTGAGTCAGAGGGCTTGAAGGGGAAGCTATGAAACTCGGAGCCACCCAATGACGGGTCGTAACGCGACCCAACGTGAAATTTTTGCCTGAATTATGATAACCTAATAGTCATGGGTTATCCACCTAAATAAAACGCTAGAACCTCAAGTTAGTTACCCATTGAGTAAGGAGGAAAAAATGAGGATAAAAGAGCAGTATATCCAAGGCCTGGCCAAGATGAAACAGAACATCTACGTCGACGGCGAGCTGATCGACCGCACAGACGAGCGCCAGATGGACTGCCTCAATACCATGGGCACCACGTTCGATGAAGCAGCCAAGCCGGAGAACCAAGACCTGTGCACCGCCATCTCTCATCTCACCGGTGAGAGGGTAAACCGATTTACCCACATCCATCAGAACACCGACGACCTGCACAGGAAGCAGGACATGACCCGCATGTACTGCCAGAAGGTGGGCGGTTGCATCCAGCGGTGCATGGGCATCGACGCCACCAACGCCACCTACAACGTGTCCTACGAAGCGGACAAGATGAACAACGGCGCCACCCAGTACCATGAGAACTTCAAGAAATGGCTCATCCGTTTCCAAACCGAGGACTTGGTGGGCTGCTGCGCTCAGACGGACGTCAAAGGCGATAGGATGCTGAGGCCTGCCGACCAGCCAAACCCTGATGCCTACGTAAGGATCAAGGAGAGGCTTAGCGATGGCATCGTGGTCAGCGGCTGCAAGGTGCACATCTCCGAGGCCTCGGTAGCCGACGAGGTGCTGGTGGTGCCCACCCGGGCATTACGCCCAGAGGACAAGGACTATGCTGTTGCCTTCGCCATCCCGGGAGACTGGGAAGGGCTAAAGCAAGTGGTTACTGTCCACAACTTCAGGCCCAGAGAGACTTTCAAGCGCGGGTTCATGCAAGGTGCCACAGATTCCTACATGATCTTTGACAACTGCTTCGTGCCCTGGGAAAGGGTCTTCCTCGCCGGTGAGTGGCAGCATGGCGGCGTGCTGGCCCTCCTCTTCGCCCTGTTCCATCGCCATTCCTATTCGGGCTGCAAGCCGGCCATCGGCGACGTCATCCTGGGGGCCGCAGCCCTCGCTGCCGAGGTGAATAATGTCCATAAAGCACCTCATGTCCGGGAAAAGCTAGCCGAGATTATCCTGACCATTGAATTGGGTTATGCTGGCGGATACACGGCTTCTGACCTTGGTAAGCCGGAGGTCTACATGCCGGGCGTAGGTTTCGTGCCTTATGGTCCCGGCTCCTACATCCCTAACTCGATTTACTGCAATGTCGGGCGCTGCCTGACGGGCGAGGCGGTCTGGCGTGAAGCTGAGATCCTCTGCGACATCGCTGGCGGAATACCAGCCACCTTCCCTCACGAGAAGGATTTCGTGAACCCGGAGACCAAAGACCTGCTTCTGAAGTACACCAAGCGGAATCCAAATATGCCGGTGGAGGACCAGGCCCAACTCTGGCGTTACCTGGGTGACATGCTCTGCTCAGCAACTGGCGGCATAAACAATGTGGGTAACTACCACGGCGGCGGCTCACCGGTCATGGAGCAGATTGCCATCACCACCCAGTATGACATCGAGTCGAGGAAGAAGCTGGTCAAGTACATTGCAGGCATGAGCGGTGGGGACCGTGAGGCCTTGAGCAAGCAGATACCCCAGCCGGCCAAAGCATCCGCCGGGATCGTTAAATAGTTAATCAACTGTCCTAGCAACCCCTCCCTGTTCCAACGGGGAGGGGCGCATCTTCTTCGTGGCGAAGGAATCACGCAGGTAACTACTGCAAAGCTGGGGCAGTTTTCTTATTCGTCAATATAGGCTCCCCGTCGATTAGGAAAATTCAAAGTGCGCTTCCCTATTGCCTGCATTGCCTGTTTGAAGGGCTCAACCTTTGTATAGTCCACCCAAGCTTGACTATACTCCAGTGGCATGATTAACCCCCTCCTTTCAAGCTCTCCAGATTTTCCTTAGAGGGCTTATTGGGGATAGTGGCTATGGTTTGCCCCCTGTATTCAAACACCTCTTTATCGTCATTAGTAATCTCACCGATTACGGCAGCAATTCCGTTTTTGGATTGAATAGCCCCCATTACCTCATCGGCATCTGCTGGAGAAACTTGAAGGACCATCCTCGCCTGAGTCTCGCAAATGAGGATTTCCTCTGCACTAAGTCCCTCAACTTTAACCGGAACTGGCGATAAATCGACTTTTGCTCCAAAACCACCGTATCTGGCTGATTCGCAGACGGCTGCTCCGATACCGGCCGCTCCCAGGTCAGAACAGGCATGAATTTTGCCTGTCTGAAAGGCAGCTAAACAGGCTCCCAAAGTCGTCCTTTCTTCCTCGAAGAGAGCTTTGGCCGGCCGCATCTCTGGCACTAATCCTGCTCTAAATAAAGTGTCATTCCCATCATTGGCGGTCTCGCCAATAAGAATAATCTTATCTCCAGCTACTTTGGCTGGTTTAGTGAGCGGTTCTTCAGTAACTAACTTGCCAATTACTGCCACCACTGCTGCTGGGACAATGTCGGTAAAAGAGGTAGAAAGACCCCCTCCAATAACGAAAACATCCATAGCGGCACACATGTCTCTCAACCCCTGAACCATCAGGTTAAGCCTTTCTTGGCTGGTCATTACCTTACATTTCCCACAGGTGCATTTGCCCGCGAAACCGCAAGGTCCTACTAGCACTTCATTTTCTAATGGCCTGGTTCCTATGAAATCCAAGAGGAAAATAGGCCTGGCTCCCATGGCAGTGACATCTCGCATGGCACCGCTAGCTCCGGTGGCAACAGCATCATAAGGCCTGGGTACACAGGGAGAACAATGACTTTCTTGTTTCGCCACAAAATACCCTTCAATCCCTGGCATCTGGAAGACGGCAGCATCATCTCCTGGCCCTACAATCAACGCTCCTGGCCACTTCTGACTGACCTTTCGGTTTAGCTCTTCGAGCGCTCTAAAATCGACCGCCTGCTCAATGTTGTGATGCAGGTGGACAAACAAAGCATGCATTAACGCCCTTTCAATCGTATTCATTCCTTACCTCCTTAGATTTTCATTTTACGGCGGCTCTTATTCACCTTTCATCTTGATATTTCTACACGAAAAAGTCAAAAGTCAGGGTGTCGGTTGACCCAGTCTCTGGATAAATTTAACCAGTCAGCCTGGCTCGATTCTCATGATAACGCAGAAAACGGTCGATAGCACTAGCCGCACTGTTTATAGAAAAGTAAACAGGAATCCCTGCCTCCTGACATTTACACTGACAGTTAAGAGCCGTTTGCCAGCTTTCGCCATCTGTAAAGTTATTAATCACCACTGCCATCGGCGAGAGGTCTTCCTGAGCCGAAGGCACACTATTGCGTCCACCTAGGCTCCTGGCATTGATGCCATCCAGACACGGATGCGTTCTGCAACTTCCTCTCCAGCATCTTCCTGTATGAAGTGACCAGCACCTTTGATGGTGATAGGTGGGTTGGCATTGTGGAAGATTGCAGCCAGTACCTTTTCCGCTCCGCGCGTATTTGGGTCACCGTCGCCACATAGCAGTAGCACTGGCACATCCAGGGTTTTGAGCGTCTCGATGGCTACTCGATTGTCATAGGCGCCGGTATGGTCAGGGCGTATGGGTATGAGTCGAGGAAAGTTCAATGCCGCCGTCTGATAGTCCTTTGACGGGAAGGGCGCACCATATGCCTCAGCCTCAGCATTGCTGAGGGCGCGGCGCAGGATTGCTCTGCTGAGTAGAGCTGGCACATCCATTTGCCTCATTCGCTGTGATGCTTGTCGCCAAGCCGTGAGTTCCTTGGTTACCCCGCTGCCGTCGGGGATGCCCGTGTTCATGGGCACAAGCCGGCTGAAGCGGTCCGGCATCTGGGCAACTACCCTCAAGCCGATCAAGCCACCCCAGTCCTGGCAGACGAGTGTGATTCGCTGGAGGTCGAGCGCCTGGATAAACTCCCTCATCCAGCGGACGTGTGACTTGTACGAGTAGGCATTGTCGGCTACCGGCTTGTCCGACCGTCCAAAACCAATCAGGTCCGGTACGATTACCCGTCCGACTTCCGATAGTGGCGGTATCATTTTCCGGTAGAGGTATCCCCATGTCGGCTCGCCGTGAAGCATCAAGATGGGAGCGCCCGAACCATGCTCAACGTAGGCCATGCGCAATCCCTCGACCTCCATGTAGTGTGGTTCGTAGGGAAAATCGGGCAGGTTGGCAAATCGTTCCTCAGGTGTGTGCAGCACTGAGCCCTCAGGCCAGTTGGTCTGCACACGCCCGGTCTGCTTGTAAGCGAATTCTGTTACCCGCTCGACATCAGAAGGATTCATGCTCTTGGTAATTCCGGCCACCCATACCATAAAGTTGAGCAGGTCCGCATCGATTTCATGCTCAGGAGGGCGTGGCTCATACCGGTCCCAGAAACCGTAAACCATTGCCATAGAGGGACGGCCACGGCCGAGGTCAGCGAGTTCGAGTGCATAGAGATGGTCGTGCTCTGACCGCCAGTAGACGCGACCAGCGCGGATGCCTGTGGCTTGCTCAATGGCTTCAGCCACGTCGGGACGTACATCTAGTTCTTGCTCCCACAGCAGTGGGTCAGCACGGAGGTAAGATAGTTCCTTATCAGTTGGAGTAATGAAGTTTATAGCACCCTCCCTACAGTTCGATTCAAGAATTCAACTATTGCACGGGCTATATCCGGGCCGCGGTCGTCCTGAAGGAAATGTGCAGCTTTGTCAAACGTTATCGGGCCCTCAGCGTGGGGCAGCAGTTCCTTGAGTCGATTAGCATATTCGATAGTGAAGACATTGTCCTCGGGTGCCCAGAGAAGGATGGTCGGGATATTAGACAGTTCCGGTAGCCGGCGTTCGATAGCCAGCATGTCATTCCAGCCACGGTCTCCCTCGCTCATGGGGATGGTGCGTGGCCATGTGAGTACAACATGGTCTGAATCCGGCTCGTCGAAAACATGATGGTAGGCGCGAGCTTCTGTTTCGGTCATCCCACGTCTGGTAGTAACAGACGGGCCAGCAGCAGAGAGCACCTTGTACCGCTTCATAAAAAACTGGCCAATGAGTGGCGCATGCCATGTTGTCCATGGGCGCGGCGATGCGTGGAAACGACCAACATAGCCGGTGAACAGCCATGTATTCATCAGGACAAGTGCGGCTAACCGTTCCACACGCTGCAGGGCAGCACCTACACCCTGCGGTCCACCCCAGTCCTGGCCGACGATGACGAAGCCGCGGAGATGGAGCTGTTCCATGAGCGACACGAGGTCAGCGATGTGATGGGCTGTTGTCAGTGCTGCATCCACGCGCGGGTGGTCAGAATAGCCAGCCCCTACCCAGTCAGGAACAATGGCTCGGTAGCCTGCCTGCGTGAGCGGCCCAACAAAGTCGCGATACAGAAATCCCCAGGTGGGGTTTCCTGAGAGGAGCAGAATGGGTCGGGCATTCGCATCACCTTCATCAATATAGGCCATAGTTCGACCATTCACAATGAGCCCATGCTGTTTCCACGGGAACAATGGCTTGAGCCAGTCAGGCTTGGCACGTAGTTCTTGGGTCACAGTGCTGCCCCCTCCTTTGTTAAAATTAACCTCCAGTATTGTTCACCCAGAAGAAAGTTCACTTTTCTCATTGCTAGCTCCTCGCCAGGGTTGTCTAACCCTAATCTGCTCAGCCCGGGTCACTCACAAATAGAACACAGCTTGGCATAGCCCGCACTGTCTCAACCAAGCATGCAAAGAAATTCCAGATTCAGCCCTGTTTTTCCTCCTCTTTCAGCAGGTCACTGAATACCTGGGTATGATATACTTCGTGGTCCTTTATACGGGTGAGCAGCTTCTTCAGGCCAGGGTCTGTAACCTCTTTGGCATCACGGTCATATTTTGCAGCTACTTTCTTCTCGATTTCAATGTCGGCTCGGAGCATATCGGCTGTCCTGGTTGACCGGTCAATCGCAGTATGCTCGATTCTGGGGCTGCCTCCACCATCAACCATTTCCTCAGCCAGCCAGCCAAGGTGCTGCATC
>QYPU01000086.1 GCA_007280145.1 Dehalococcoidia bacterium
AACGTTCCCTCTGACTCATGACTAAAGCTCCTCCTTCCATTTGGACACCTCCTTTCGAGATGCCTTTTCTTTACCACTTTTTTCGGAAAGAGGACATTTCTATCGAGTTCTCTAGAGGACATTATCAAAGAGTTTCAACAGTTTTTGTACTTCGATAGTTAATGTTCTAAGATTTTGTCACCTCTAATTGTTCCGAGAAAATATCACCCGCTATGAAGGAAAAAGTGTGGATTGGTGAACGACCCTGAATAAAAACGTGTAGGACGAGGAATGTCATTGCGAGCCGAAGCAGTCAGCGAAACAACCTAGCCTCGCCTGAGAGAGGGTACATAGGAGCATCTGCTCCAGGCGTTATTGGAGCTGATGCTCCTATGTACCCGGGGGTAGCGGCGAGCGAGGCTAAAGCCTCGCACTACATGCTTCTCATCTTGCTGATAGTGACACCATGTAAGCGTCACCCATCTATCTGAATTAGATCAGTTTTTATACTCGTCCATATGATTAAGAATACCCCAGTCTAGCTCGAAAGGAAAGAGCCAGGGTAAAGGTAAGCTTCCCCCTCTAGCTCCCCCGCCAGTGATGGGAGAACTATAAGAAACATAAAAGCTATCTCCCGGGATGTTCAGTGCCCTTGATTTTGCTTATAAGGGCACACCCGACGTTGCCAAGGATATTCCTTGGTCTGCCTATAATAAGGCTTAGTTTGTTGATAGTGGAAACTTCTGCCTCTTCATCGACAGGCCTTGCTCTAATCAATCCAATGATAGCAACAACCAGAGCTACATATATAGCAATGGCTGCCCATATCCAGAACGGGGGTGGCGATGGTGGCGAAGGTGCAGAATGTACAGCCAGCACCTCTCTAGCTACTACTGTAAAGTTAGCTACTGGACTTGGCTCACCGAGTATAGGCTCAACCGCCCTCACCTGCCAGAAGTAAGCAGTATTCCAGTCAAGTTTACCGCCATACTCATAAGCAGTCGCCGACACAATAGCTCTGGCTATTACATGCGTTAGGGCAGCATCCTTAGCCAGAACGAATTCATACCTGGTGGACCCAAACACAGGCGACCAGGAGAAAGCCGGAGGTGGGGAAACACACCTGGCACCATTAGACGGCTTGAGCAAGATAGGTCCAAGATGTTCAGTCACCACTGGCAAGCCTGTCTTAACAGTGAAGTACATCGTGGCTGACCACGGGCTACGAATTTCCTCGCCCGTAGTAGCTCGCCTGCCCCTGACTCTCCAGTAGTAGGTATGACCACATTCGAGGTTGCCCCAGCTAGCTATTTCAGACGCAGGCGTGGGCACCAGCCCACCGGCCGGGAAGTAGCATGCCGGCGCTAAAGAGTCAGCGGGAGTGATATTATCACTACATAGCACCCTCAAGCTAAACTCATCATCTTTAGCTAGCTGTAGCTCATATGCCCCGACATAACTGAGCTGCCGCCACTTGAAGTTTACCTCGTTGGCTCGGCCGCTTACCGGGTCAATGGGGATAATATCATCGCTGGGTGGCGAGGTCGTCCACGGACCGACTTTGGCTAAATTATCTGCATACGCCCAGAGGCGGCCTTCTTCATTTGCCCAGTCATAGGGTTTGTCATCAATTGCCCAAAGAGTGTTGTCTGCATTTGTGGAGATTTTAAGCGAGCTGGGCTCACGGGTGAAGGCAACGCCGATAGACAGCCCCTCAATCAAGTCATCCCATTCCAAGTTTGTAGCTGGAGGCACTGTAGCTCTGGGATAAATTGTGCGGTCAACGCCTGGAGGAGGAGGTGTCGCGGCAGTATTCCATACGCCGTACAAGACATCGTTTCGTTGAGCCAGCCCATAGAAAGCACTATTGGGCGGTTCCAATTCTTCCCAGTCGGTACTCTCACCGATGCGCCAGCGGTAAATCCTGCCGATTGGATCATCGCTGGCAGCATAGATTATCCTGTTTTCCTCAAATTTATCATCGGCGATGACGTGGACATTGCCGATTACAGGCACTGCAACCCGCTCCATCGCAGGCGGTTCAAAATGTACAACCGCCTGGGAAAAATCGGCATAAGCTATTTTGCCCCTCTCATCACCTACTATTACCCAATCTTCCTCTTCCTCATCTTCTCCCTCAGGATTTTTTAGTGGGGTGGCTATGGTATGCCCCGAATCAAGATAGGTATCTATTTTGGCTTGCCATGTCCAGTTAGTGCCGCTTTTGCTGCCCCTGCGGACATACGCATCGTCCAGGATATACATAACATCGTCGCTAGCCAGAGCTAAATCCGTCACAGCTACATCAACGCCAGGAGAAAGAACCTGCCAAGACTGACCTTCATCCGGGGAGTAACGGACATCATTACTAAGGCGGTCGGCGAAAACGATGACTTCACTTATATCTGCCTCCTCATAAGTTCTCGGCTTGACGCGGAGGATTGTGCCATCATCGGGGGCTACTCCATCGTTGGTAGTAGCCGTGCATAATATCCGTTCCCAGATTTCGCCCAAGGGACCGCTGGTACTTCGCCAGATGCTGTCGAAGTTCTGAGTAACAGTAGTATTATCACTTATGGAAGCCAAATAGAGTACACTATTGTCTTCAGAATCCTCAGAAACCTCCAGAACAGCCACATCGGAGAGGAAGCTGATTTCGGTATCTATCAAGCTGAGTTGGTTCCAGATATTGCCAACATCAGTATCCTTGGTCTTTCCAGCTCTGTCGAGGAGGTCTTCATAAGAAGGAGGATAAGGGCTGATGGAGAAAGCAGATTCATCCAGGGCAACACTATTTAACCAAGCGTGCGGCCAGTTAGTCGTCATAGCCCAGGGACCTGTACCTCCCGCTATAGGGTTAGCTGAGCTGGTTGCACAGTAAGCCCTGCTTCCATCAGGGCTCCAGGCTACCTGAGCGTTGGCATAGCCTGAGTCACCGCCGCCGGTTGGCGATTTAAGAGCATCTGACTTTTGCCAGCTGGGAGTGTCTGCAATAGGGTCTGAACACCGCCAGACATCAACTATACCTAAAAAGTTGTCAGCTTCGACTTCGCCTGCCAGAAGCTTGCCATCATCATAAGTGCCATAATAAGCAAGGCTGGAAATCCTACCGGTTGCGGAAATCTTGCCGGTCGTGGGAGGAGTTATCCGATAAACCTCGGTGTCATTAATACGGTAAACTCCAAATTGAGCAGCTGCAGCAGGGTCAACATCAGTGCTAACATAATAGCGGCGCAGGTTGCCAGGGTCGGCTGCTGAGAAGTCAGACGGCAGCTCCAAATCAGCGGTTATTATCTGAGTGCAATTTGCTGAACTGCCAGCGTAGTTTGTGTCAACGATGGTCACTGGATAGTTAACCGGACTATTCCATGTAGTAGTGTTAGCAACTATATCACGAATGCCAAGATTGAGGCTGGTGCCGGCAGCAGTAGCTGAAATAGCTACTATAGCAAGGTCACCATTATATGTGGGCGAGAATTTCAGTGCCACGATGCCACCGGCGAGACCCTGGTCTTTCCAGCTGGGTGCAGTAATGCCTGCCTTCAGCACATAGACTGCGCCAGTGCCGTTTCCATCCCGGGTGCCAATAGCAATATCACGCTTGCCATCGCTATATTCCAGAGAGACGTCAACGCAGCTAATGTACTCGCCAGCCGAAAAGGCTGGAAAACCAGTATCGTCCCACCTGTCGCCGCCATTTGTGGAGACAAACACCTGTTTTGGCCCATTTGGAGCCCCATCGCCATCGGTAACAGCAACAACAAAATTCACGTCGTCTGGAGCCACAGCTATGTTCCAGGCAGGCAACTTAGCACCATCATCAATCAGATGGGCAGTTAAATCATCATTCCAGGTAACGCCGCCATCAGTTGACTTATAGACTTTGCCGTTGGAATAGGGGGCACCTAGGTCACCTGGTATGTCCACGGCGTAAAAGGTATTGCCATCAGAACCGATGGCAAGGGCATTGATTTCCGATGGATTGACTATGACATTGCCCCCACCGCTTGGGGTATCAACAATAGACCATATCAGCTTTCCGGGATGGGCTAAAGCTGGTTTAATGCCACCCGGAGGCAACAAGCTCAGTAACAGCGCCAAGACCAGCAGTATGCTGAGGCTGGTGGCGCTCTCTGCCTTTCTCATTGGGCTTCCTAATTATAGCATGGAAACAAAGACGATAGGGATTAGGTTGAGACTAGGTTGAGATTGTAGGGATTAGGTTGAAATTGCTTCGAGCTGGAGCGGATGCTCCAGCCTACCCGTCTTGGACTCCTCGCAAAGACAGGGGAGTTTCGACTACTGACCACTGACTACTGACCGCTGACTGCTGATTTTCATCCAGCCACTTATCACTTACTTGCCAGGGAATTTGGTCATCTAGGACTAATGTACTACCTGAAACAAGACTAAACAGCTATGTAAAATTGGGAAATTACGTTGCAACCTGCTTACGTTTGGTTTAAGCTGTTCTTAGCTTGAGTTAAATGGAGGCGAAGCAGTTTGCTCAGCAGCAAAGAATCAAAGTTATCGAGGTTGATGACCCAGCCAGGCTTATATAAGATTCAGACTCAGATTGAGATTAAGGTATAGGGCAAAGCTTCAGAACACATAGGATTCACTTTAGCCCTGGCAACCCAGAGGTCAAACATGATTAAGAAATTAATAGATACGCCGATAGAGTCGCAGGCTGAGGATAATGGACTATCTCCAGGCATGCCCCGGCTTAATGTGCTGCGTCAGGCTCCGTCACCAGAAGCGCTGCAGCTAATCCCCGAGAGGCTAGCCCGGAAGTATAATGCTCTTCCGCTATCAGTTAAAGATAATACGCTGCAAGTGGCTATGGCTGACCCAGACGATATTCTGGCTCTCGAAGACTTAGCTGCTAGAACCAAGAAAAGGATTGAGCCAGTGCCAGCGGCAGTAATAGATATTCAGGAGGCTATTGATTTTAACTACCGGGCTTTTGGCGACATTGTCAAACAGTTTGGCTCTGTAGAAGCCATTCCAGCAGAGATAAAAACACCGGAAATGCTCGCTATGGAGGCAGCCGACGATTCACCGGTAGCTCAAGCCCTGACCCTGATTATCGAAGAAGCTGCGAAATCTCGAGCTTCCGACATTCATATCGAACCTGAGGTGGATAGACTTCGTGTCCGCTATCGCATCGATGGTACGCTGCACGATGTAATCTCTTTGCCTCTGGGCGCTCACGACCCGCTTATCTCCCGAACTAAAATCCTGTCGGGCATGAATATCGCTGACCACCGCCGTCCCCAGGATGGTCAGTTCTCAACTGAAACCAAAGGAAAGGACATTGATATTCGTGTAGCTACAATTGACACCGTTCACGGCGAGATGGCCGTGCTCCGTCTTCTAGACAAATCTCTAGCAGCTTTATCTCTAACTCAACTTGGTTTCCTTCCTGAGAGCCATGACAAGTTTGAACAGATGCTCATGGCTCCCTATGGTATGGTTTTAGTCAGCGGCCCTACCGGTGCCGGCAAAACGACTACGCTCTACGCCGCGGTCAATTCACTGGACAAGGTAAGCCGCAACATCATCACCATTGAGGACCCGGTAGAATATCGCTTCGAAAGCATAAACCAGATACAGGTCAATCCCCGGGCTGGTCTAACCTTTGCCAGCGGGCTGCGGTCTATAGTCCGCCTCGACCCGGATGTTATCCTGGTGGGAGAAATCAGAGATAGCGAGACAGCCCAAATAGCTATCCAATCGGCCCTCACCGGGCACCTGGTGCTGTCTTCAGTCCATGCCAATGACACTATGGGCGTTTTGTTTCGACTTATTGACCTTGGAGTTGAGCCTTTTCTAATATGCTCGGCGCTCATCAGCATCGTTGCCCAGCGAATGGTGCGGCGTGTTTGTCCCCACTGTACCCATAGCACCACAGCACCCTTGATAGAACAAATAGCCTACCGTCGGGAAACAGACGAGGAACGCAGCGAGTTTGCTTACGGTGCCGGCTGCAAAGCCTGCTCCTATACCGGTTATCTGGGCAGAACCGGGATTTTTGAAATCTTGTCAATAAGCGATGAAATCAGGCGATTGCTGATTACTGGGGCTACGGCTGCTGAAATCCGGGCTCAGGCAATCAAGGAAGGCATGCTAACCCTGGCCAGGGACGGCATGCTTAAAGCCAAATCAGGTATCACCACACCTTATGAAGTACTACGTAATGCCTACTCAACAGACTAAATAGTCGATAGTCGATAGTCGGTAGTCAGTAGTCAATAGTCAGTGGTCAGTAGTCAGGGGAAAAGTCAAAAATGCATTGAGGAGTTGGACTGTAAACAAAAGAACAATAGTTGCATTTTTACTTGTACTTTTGATTTTTGGTTTTTAACTTTTACATTCTAACGAGATAAGGAGGTAATCTTACCATAGACTATACATATGTCGGCTATACTGAGGATAAAGAAATAGCCAGGGGGAGGGTCTCGGCTGCCAGTGAGCAGGCAGCCGTGGATATACTGGCTAATGTCGGCTATCGCGTGGTCAGTCTTAAGCCAATTGCACGGTTCTTGCCTGATTTCGACAAGCTTCTGCAGGCAAAGGTCAAGCCGACGGAGATAATCACCTTCTCCCGACAGTTGGCACTGCTCCTGGAATCAGGCGTTGGCATTGTCCAGAGCCTGGAGCTGCTTCAAGGCCAGGCAAGCAACAAGCAGCTGAAAAAGGTGCTCTTGGAGGTAGTGTCCGACCTCCGCAGTGGCAACTCTCTATCAACCGCTCTGGCCAAGCATCCCCAGGTCTTTTCCACGATTTACCAGAAGATGGTCGCCGTTGGCGAGCAAACTGGAGCGCTCGAAGGCGTGCTCAGAAACC
>QYPU01000064.1 GCA_007280145.1 Dehalococcoidia bacterium
GAGATCGCCCGACAGGGCGGTAAGAATGAGCTATCAGCACACCTTGAGGTCTTATTGCTAACTATGTTCATGGCAGCCGGCGGCAACGCTATTAAGTGTTCACCAACTTTCAAGCCTCAAACAATCATTTCAATGGGCCGGTTGAAGCAGCGGCTGGATGACTTTGGCTTTAATGGCATCTGGTTTACGGAGGCTGGCTACATGGTCAGGCTGGGCAACGCCCGTCAGATATTCCTATCCGCCGAAGAATCCAGCTCAGTAGTTGGCCACACCGCGGACATACTTCTGGAGATTGATGAGTCTCAGGATGTGGCCAAGGATAAATACACCAAAGAGTTCAGGCCAATGGCGTCGGCGTCAAACGCCACTACCGTTCACTATGGTACTACCTGGGACGATGCTACTTTGCTTGAAGAAATCAAGCAGACTAACCTTGAGCTGGAAAAGAAAGATGGCATCAAGCGCCACTTCAGGTATGACTGGCAGGAAGTCAGCAGGTATAACCCCAGCTACAAGGCTTTTGCTGAGTCTGAGCGAGAACGACTAGGCGAGGACCATCCGCTATTCAGAACTCAATATGCTCTTTTTCCTATCCGGGGCGGTGGAGGTTTCCTCAGCTCTCAGCAAATTGCCCAGATGATTGGTAATCACTCAAGGCTGCATCATCGCCCCAGCCCATCAAGCATTATCGTTGCTGGCATTGACTTCGCTGGCGAGGAGGAGCAGCTTGAAGACCAAGTCCTTACCCGCCCGGGCAGAGATGCTACCGTTGTCACTATAGCCGAGGTCATATTGCCTGCCACAGGCTTTACCGCCAAAGAACCTCTGGTACACGTCCTTGAACATTATGCCTGGGTGGGAAAGAAGCACTCCGAGCTGTATTCTCAGATTGTTGACATAATGAGAAACGTCTGGAATTGCAACCGAGTTGTAGCTGATGCTACTGGTATCGGCGAGCCCATAGTCAGCTTTTTAAAGAAGTCACTGAGCAGCAAAGTGTTACCATTTAAATTTACCCAAAAGACCAAGTCTGAAGCCGGCTTTGATTTACTGGCGGCTATCAATTCAGGCAGGCTAAAATTGTATAAGCAGGATGGCTCAGAGGATTACAAGGAGTTTATGTTTGAGATGGAGAAAGCCAAGAGCGTCTATCGTCCCAACCAGACTTTGAACTTCTTTGTTGACCCCAGCGATGGGCATGATGATTACTTGATAAGTCTAGCCCTGGCCGTCCAGGCGGCTGCCAAATACGTGCCACGAAAAGCCAAGGGACAGTTATCCAGTTCATAGTAGTGCGAGGCTTTAGCCTCGCACAAACCTGAAACCCCAAGCACGAAATCCGAAATCCTAAACAATATCTAAAACCAAATCACCAAAAGGCGTTTTGAATTTTGAGTTTCGGTCATTCGAATTTATTTAGGATTTAGAAATTAGGATTTAGGATTTACTTAGCAATGTAGTGCAGGGCTTTAGCCCTGCCCCGTACCCATCAGCCACCCCCCGGGCAGCCTTGAAAGGCTGCGCTACAAAAGGCTGCGCTACATTGTTTTGAGATTGCCTCGCGGAGTTTACCCTGGTGAGCCGAAGCTCTGAACGGAGTGAAGAGAAGATTCTTCGGTCGCTCCACTCCCTCAGAATGACAAGAAGGGAAGGGCTCGCAGTAGTAAAGGGAACTCGCACTCGCGAATCAAGGCAAACAAAAAAGGAAGGGGACAAGGCCCCTCCCTTTATGTGTTCGACCAAGAGCAAGAGAACTTGGTGTGATTAAATCAAGCTGGGTAATCCCTTAGCTGAGTCTTCCATGTCGCGGAGTCGGCCGGTAGTTTCCTTTATCCGCTCCTTCTGGGTTTGGGCAAAGGCTGAAGCCCGGTCGTAGTAGTCTCTCACTTTCTGGACAAAAGCTAACTGAGATAACAATATAGTGACATCGATAGAGCTTCCCCCTCGAGGAAAGTCACCGGCTCTGATTACAGCGTTTTCTGCCAGCTCTCGGAGGTAATCACCGAGGCCTTTGGCGATATCCATAGTCATATCCTTGGCCGGGGCTGATAGAAGGTATAGTGCCCTGCCGGCATCCTCAGCACTGCAGGTGACAGAAAGCTCGCTCACAGCGGCGTCCATAGCTTGCATAGCTCTTAGAGTCTCATCACTCTTTTCCTTAAAACTGGTTTTGGCTAATTGCCATGGGAAGCGGAAACCACGCGGTATGCCAGCCCTGCCAACACCGAGGGTTGTCCAGCCATCGATGGATTGCATAATGTCGCCGGCATCCAGCGTCTTGGCGCCAACATGCTTGTATCTGCTTATCTCACCAGCACACATCAAGTCGTACCAAGGCTCAACCATTGCTGCATTTATTCTCTGTAAGTTCATTGCCAGGCTGGCGTCTTTTCTGACATAGCGTTGATTATCAGCCAGGAAGACACCGTCAGCTACTGAGTGGATGGACTTAAGACAGGTCGCTGTATTATAGACGCTTCTCAACTCAGCCATCTCTTCGTGCTCAAAGGGGAGAACGACAAGGGAATAAACTGGTTTGCCTATATAACGTTCCTTGAGCATTTGGGCGATTATTGATATGGCGCCGGAGCCAGTGCCGCCGGCCCCCCCGGCGATGAGCAAGAAGGCGTGGGTGTGGTAGAAGTCGGGTGCAGTCCTGATTGCATCGATTACCTTATCACCGTCTTCTCTAGCCAATTCAGCACCCATCTCGTTTATCTTGCCAACACCATGCCCCCAGGTCTTACGCCCGCCGATAAGAATACGATGCATATAGTCGGAACCGATGTGCGACAACCCGGTAAGGTCAGTCTGGTCGGTGTTCACGGCAAAGGTCCCCGTTATTATGTTGATGCCCCACTGCGATTGCGATCGCTTATTCAAACGAACAAACTCATCAGCAATTCGGGAACCACATTGCCCCAGTCCGATAACCATTAATTTCATAATTACTTCCTCACTTTCCGCTTATAGATTGGTTAGCTTGCTTAAATATAAAGCAATAGCCTCCTGTTTGTCAAGCTGGCTTTTTATTTCCAACTGCCTCGTCGGCTGATATGCACAATTCGCCAGATGATACCAATTATGCCAATGCCGGCTATGATAATAACTGCTAGCAGCCACCACTCCGTGACACCGACCTTGAAGAATTGACCATTTGTCCACTCACCCTGATTTTCGGCGCCATCTATTGCCTTTACCCTCCAGTAATACTCCCCTTTGGCTAGAGCCTCGTCGCCGGTTAGAGTGTACTGGGATTGGGTTAAGCCTTCCTTATGAGTCATAACGCCGGAGAAATCGGCGCTCTGGCTTACTTCCAGGAGGTACCAAATGCCGCTAGGGTCGTCAACGTCAGACCAGTCGAAGGTAATGACGGTTTTACCAACGAAACCAATCCTGCTGCCAGCTTCAGGGGATAGAGGCTGAGGTGTTGGTGGTGGCGTTGACTCCACGCTGAAGGTGCTTGACGCCACAGACGCCACTGCGTCTGTCACGGTCACAGTATGGTCTCCAGCCTGGCTTTTCGGGACTTTGAAGCTGGCCGTGAAATTACCTTTGGCATTTGTAGTTGAGCCGGCGGCTACCTGATTCCCATCGTAGCTGATGGTTAGGGCTTGATTCCCTCCAAAAGCGGCACCACTGACGATAACATCATCGCCTATAGCTCCAGAGGTGGGATTGATTTCCATTTCTGGCGAGATAACTATGATAGTGTCAGCGACATCGCTAGCCTTGGTGGTATCTCCTGAAGCGTCAACAGTATGCTCACCCTTAGTGCTTGGAGGCACCTCTATTTGAGTTGACCACGAACCTTTGGCATCAGCGGTGATGCCACTGGCAATCATAGTGCCGTCAAAGGTGATTTTGATTTCAGCTTCGTTAACTTCAAAGCCAACGCCGCTGACCCAGAGGCTGTCTCCGATATGAATGTTGCCGCCAAGGTGCCCGGAGGCCAATTCGAGTTTTATCCCTGGAGATACGGTGAAGGTGACTTCAGCCACGTCAGCTTCAGTGGTAGTTGCTCCGTAGGCGTCTATCTTGTGGCTGCCTTTAGCAGATGTAGGTATGGAGAAACTGGATTGCCATGAGCCTGTAGCGTCAGAGGTGATGCCGGTTTTTGTTGCCAGACCGTCATAGGTTACTTTGATGTTGGTTTCCCCGCTGCCGAAACCGGTGCCGGCTATGCTTATCACCGTGCCTACCCATCCTGAGGTGGGGCTAATGTTGATTTGAGGAGTTACGGTGAAGATTTGGTCGTCGACCTCAGTGGCTGGAGTGGTGCCTTCAGCATCAATAATATGTTCGCCCCGACTGCTAGCTGGGACATTGAAGGTGCTTTGCCAGCTTCCTTTGCTGCCGGCTTTAATCTCAGTTTCCACCGGACTGCCATCGTAGTTTATATTGATAGCCGATTCATTACTATTGAAACCCTTCCCTGTAACTGTCAAATTTGAGCCTACAGTACCCTCGTTGGTGCTTAGGCTGATAGACGGCATGACGGTAAAATTTCTCTCAAAAGACTCAGTGCCTATCCTCAGGGTGACCTTGTGTTCGCCCCTGGCTGCTTCCGGGATGGTGAAAGTCAAAGAAGCGCAGCCCTCGACGAGCTCCCCCTGGCTGAGAAGCTGTTCAGCTTCTCCCCAATAGAGGTAATACTGGCCTTCACCGTAGCCGCACATGGCAGGTATGGCCACCTTTGTGCCGACGGTCCCCTGTGATGGGCTGAATGATAGGCTGCCGGCGGCATCAATTGATGTTGGTATCAGGCAAATAGCCAGCGATAACAAGGCTAATACAGTAGCCGAAGCTTTTACCTTCACCAATGTCTCCACATGATATTACTTATTATAATAACACGAATTATAATAACACGAAACCGACAAAAAACATAGGAAATTTATTTATTTGTCACCCTGAGCGAATTTTTTTGTTCACGGAGTTTACCCTGAGCCAGAGATTCTTCGTTGCACTCATAATGACACAAGGCGAAGGGCTCCTTCAGAATGGTGGAAGACTAATGGCTTAGCATGACAGACAGGGTTACTGGACCATCTTGGTATATAAGGGGTAAGAGGGTCTTTTGAACACAGTTTGTTATATTTCTTTAGATAAAGTTGCCAGAAATTCGGCATTGGTCTGAGTTTTGGCTATGCGGTCAAGAAGTCTTTCGGTGGCCTCCGCGTCGTTTGATGAGTCTTGAGCCAGCATGCCGACTATGCGCCGCAGTAGCCAGACCTGTTTTACTGTAGTCTCATCGAGCAATAGCTCTTCACGGCGGGTGCCGCTGCGCAGTATATCCATAGCTGGGAAGATTCTCTTTTCTGCCAGACGGCGGTCGAGGTGTAATTCCATGTTGCCGGTACCCTTGAATTCCTCGTAAATCAGCTCGTCCATGCGGCTGCCGGTATCGACGAGGCAGGTAGCGATGATGGTCAGACTACCGCCCTCTTCGGTATTGCGAGCTGCACCGAAGAAGCGTTTGGGTGGATACAGAGCTACCGAATCGATGCCGCCAGATAGGGTACGCCCGCTGGGTGGCATCGCCAGATTATAGGCGCGAGTTAACCGGGTAATGCCATCGAGCAGGATGACTACATCCTTACCTGTTTCTACCAGTCTTTTGGCTCGGTCTAGAGCTAATTCAGCTACTCGAGTCTGATTCTCCACTGGCTCGTCGAAGGTAGCGGCGACAACTTCGGCTTTCACCGAACGTTTCATATCGGTAACTTCCTCAGGCCTTTCACCAGTGAGACAGACGATGAGGTGAGGCTCAGTATAGTTGGTGGCGATGGCATTGGCTATGTACTTTAGAATCACAGTCTTGCCGGCTTTAGGCGGTGATACAATGAGTCCACGCTGGCCCCGGCCGATAGGAGCTATCAAGTTGATGAGCCGCGTTGATAAGTTGCTGGGGTCAGTCTCTAAGTTGAACAGCTTATCGGGAAAAGTAGGTGTTAGAGAATTGAAATGAGGGCGTTTTCTAGATTGCTCTGGGTCTAGCC
>QYPU01000022.1 GCA_007280145.1 Dehalococcoidia bacterium
GTAATAGGAGCCATGGTCATCATTTTGCTTGTTCCCAAATCAGCTCCTCTCATCGGCATGTTTATGTTTGGTAATCTATTGATGGCCAGCGGGGTTACTGATAGATTGGCTAAAACCGCCAGTGAATCCTTTATGGATATTCTTACTATCCTCCTTGGCGTATCCGTTGGGGCATCAATGCCAGCAGTACTGTTTCTCAGGCCGCAGACCTTATTTATTTTCTTCCTGGGTGTGATAGCTTTTGCTATGTCTACTGCTGCCGGCACGCTGTTAGGCAAACTAATGAATGCTGTATCCAAGGAGCCGATTAATCCGATGATAGGGGCTGCTGGCGTTTCGGCAGTGCCTATGTCCGCCCGCGTGGTCCAAAAACTGGGTCAGGAGGCGAACCCAAGAAACTTTCTCCTGATGCATGCCATGGGGCCAAATATAGCTGGGGTTATCGGCACAGCTGTAGCTGCCGGTATATTTCTAGGCATGCTGGGATAATTAGGGTATGTTTGGTGTGCTCCCCAAAGACAGGGGGCGAGCTGCTTGTCTATTACGTATGATTTGTGATACTACCGTCGGAATGTGTAGAGACAGAGATTAGCCATCAACCGGTGATGATTGACCCAGTTCAATGGTTGGCATTCAGCTATAGAATGTGTTAAAATCTCAGACCGTGTGCTATTTTTGAATTCAGGAGGTGGTCATGGGGAAACAGGTAAGAGAATTGATGAAAACCGTGTTCGACAAGGTCTACGAAGATGAGACAATATACGAAGCGGTAAAAAAAATAGCTGCCAGCGAAAAAACTACGATTGCCTGTGTTGTGGATAAAGAAGATAGGCTGAAAGGTCTGCTTACCCCGAGGGATATCCTTGAAGCGCTTGAGGTGCGTGACTTTGGATTTGTCAGGGGACACTTCTTTGCTGGCCCTGAGGTTTTGCATCTTCTAACCTCAAAGTATGCCAAGGACATAATGAGCGCTCCAGTGAGCGTTCACGCTAATGATGGGGTGGAAGAGGCTATAAATGATATGTTAGACCATGGTTTTTATGAATTGCCTGTGGTGAGCGAAGGAATGAAGGTGATAGGGGCAATAAGCTATTTCGATATAATTATTGATGTGCTGGAAGGGCACAAGGCCTGATGGAAATTGGCATATATTTTAAATTCATACTTAGTTTTGCCTTAATTCTGCTCGCGGCCAGGCTCGGTGGCGAGCTATTTGAGCGTTATTTAAAGCAACCACCAGTTTTAGGTGAACTGGTAGCTGGAATCGTTATCTCCCCCTTTGCCTTAGGGGGCCTTATTAATGACCCGGTGATTCTGAATTTTGCTATGATTCCAGGTGCTTTCGGCCTCCATGAGTTTAGTGTGATGGAGGTTATTTCAGGGATAGCCGTTGTTGCCTTGCTTTTTGTTGCTGGTGTTGAAACTGACGTCAGGGCTTTCCTGAAGCAGGGAATAACTGGCACCTTAGTAGCTATAGGTGGTGTTATTCTGCCCTTTGCCCTTGGTTATTTTATTACTATGTGGTTGGCTCCTGGAGCGGGAATAGCTGGTTGGCTGTTCATAGGGGCTACGCTGACGGCTACTAGCATTGGCGTCACCGTAAGAATATTAATGGAGATGGGCAAACTCCAGACGCGGGCGGGGACAACCATACTGGTTGGAGCTGTAGTTGACGATATAATTGGCATTGTTATTTTATCAATTGTCATTGGTATAAGCTCTATAGCGAAAGTTGGTGGTGAGGTAAGTATAGCTCATATTAGTTTGGATGCCCTTAGAATCGCGGCGATTGGTTTTGCCGTATGGTTTGCTTTACTAATCGTTGGGGTCAAGTTCCACAAATATATATCGCGGTTTCTTCTTACCCCCTTTAAGAGATCGGGGACGATGCCCATTTTTGCTCTCATTGTTGGCTTTCTGATAGCTTATCTGGTTACGCTGGTTGACTTACATCCGGTGGTAGGTGCTTATGTGGCTGGGCTTATGTTTGCCGCCACTGCTGAACGGGAAGACATTTTAGATAAGACAAGGCCGATAATGCTCTTTTTAGCGCCCTTCTTTTTCTGCTACTTGGGCATGCAAGTTGATACACGATTGCTGTGGGCTGGGGCTGTACTAGCGGTTATTTTGATAGTAGCAGCTATAATTGGAAAGATGGTCGGTTGTTATATTCCAGCTCGCTTTGCTGGCAAAATGTCCCATACGGAGGGAATGATAGTTGGCATAGGGATGGTTCCTAGAGGTGAAGTGGGGTTGATAATTGCGGGGGCAGGACTTTTGGCAGGAGCGATAACACGAGACTTGTTTGGTGCTGCCGTTGCAGTTAGCGTAGTTACAACACTTGTGGCACCAGCAATGCTCAAGCCATTTTTCAAGAAACAGCTAGAGGCAGCAGAAGAGGCTGAAGCACCTGGTAAATGAGATGGATAGGTATATTGTTTCTTGGCTTGATGGCTTGTTAAACGTGGGTCAAATATATAGAATAGATGAAGCCCCTGTAGCTCAGGGGATAGAGCACCGGCCTCCGGAGCCGGGCGCGAGGGTTCGAGTCCCTCCAGGGGCGTTTAAGGAAATTCGGTAAGTTGATGGAAAAAGACGAAACTATTGAGATTCGCTGGCATGGAAGAGGTGGACAGGGGGCAGTAACATCAGCTGAGTTGCTGGCACTGGCAGCTATAAACGAGGGAAAATTTGCTCAAGCTTTTCCCAGCTTTGGTCCAGAGAGAAGAGGTGCCCCAGTCCTGGCTTTCAATCGCATAAGTAATGTCGGTCATATTCGGGTTAGAGCTGCGGTAACAAATCCTGATGTTGTAGTGGTTTTAGACCCCGGTTTAATTTATATCACTGATGTCACATCAGGGCTTAAGCAAGATGGCATAGTGGTGGTAAATACCCCTAAGTCATTAGCTGACATAAAGTCAGAGCTAAGCGGTCCGTGGAAACTGGCGGTGGTTAATGCAACTGTCATTGCCCGCGAGGCGCTTGGAATCCCCATTGTTAATACTGCTATGCTCGGGGCGCTGCTAAAGGCTACAGAGATACTTGGATTAGAATCTCTGGTGGAACCGATAAAAGAGCGCTTTGGACCCAGAGCTAAGAATAATATTGATGCTTGCCATAGAGCATATGAGGAAACTCTGATGGCTGAGCTGAGTGTTGTTGGGCAAGGACCACGTAAGGCATTCGAAACAGAAAGATTGCTTTCATGGCAAGAGTTGCTCCCTGGCTGCGTTGTTATCGAGGCAGGGAATGCCAAGCAATATCGTACTGGTGACTGGAAGTCGCAGCATCCAGTCTGGGACCAGCAAAGGTGTATCAAATGTGGGATTTGTTCTCTCTTTTGTCCTGAGGGCTGCATCGGGCAAAATAAGGAAGGCGATTTCGAAGCCAACATGTATTATTGCAAGGGGTGTGGCATTTGTGCCCGTGAGTGCTGGACAGAAGCGATAACAATGGTCGAGGAAACATAGCAATGGCAACAAAACGAATAGGGATGGAGGGTTCTTTTGCTATAGCTGAGGCTGTTAAACTAGCCAATGCTGATGTTGTAGCTGCCTATCCTATTACTCCGCAAACACACATAGTCGAACGTCTAGCTGAATTGGTAGCTAACGGTGAATTAAATGCTGAATATATACCGGTAGAATCGGAGCATTCAGCAATGAGTGCTTGTCTTGGCTCTTCTGCTGTTGGTGCCAGAACCTTCACTGCCACAGCTGGGCAAGGCCTTGAACTGATGCATGAGGTGCTGTATGTTGCTTCGTCATTACGGCTGCCAATAGTTATGACAGTGGCTAACCGAGCACTCTCGGGACCCTTGAGTGTCTGGGGTGACCATTCTGATGTTATGGCAACTCGGGATTGTGGTTGGATTCAAATATTTGCTGAAAATGTTCAGCAGGTCTTTGATTTGGTTCTATGTGCTTTTCATATCGCTGAGGACCCATCGGTTCTCTTCCCGACAATGGTTCATGTTGATGGCTTTCACCTTTCCCATGTTATAGAGTCTCTGTATCTACTTGAGCAGGAGGAGGTGGATAAATTTCTACCCAAATATCACCATCCCTATGCTCTGAATCCAGATAAGCCGGTAACTATAGGTGCTTTCGGCCCACCTAATATCTATACTGAAACTAAGAAGCCACAGGATATAGCCTTGAGGGCTTCCAAGAAGGTAATTCTGCAAGTTTGGCGAAAGTTTAGCGAACTCACCGGACGTTACTATTCTCCTGTGGAAAGCTATAAGGCAAAGGATGCTGATGTATTACTATTGGTTATGGGCAGCTTTAGCGAGACTGCCATGATGGCTATAGATAAAATGCGAGAAGAGGGGCAAAAAGTAGGATTGATAAGGCTGCGTTTATGGCGGCCTTTTCCCTTTGATGAATTTCGTCAGGCAGTAGCCCAAGCCCAGTTGCTTATTGTTCTTGACCGTGCCCTATCTTTTGGTGGCCCTACTGGGCCAGTTTGTTCTGAAATTCAGGCAGCTCTTTATCCGCTGGAGACGAGGCCGAAGATTATTAGCTTTGTCGGTGGTCTTGGCGGCAGAGATATTTCTGTCCCAACGTTTGAAGATATAATTCGCCGTGGGATGGCTAAAGCGAAACAAGGGCGTCTTGATGAACTAGAAATGATTGAGGTGAGAGAATAGTGGAAAGCTTGGCTATATATGCCCCACGCCTGGTAACTACCAAGGAGTACCTTGCTTCAGGGCATCGTGCCTGTTCAGGATGTGGTGAAGTCTTAGCTGTAAGGCTTACATGCAAGGCTTTAGGCAGAAATGTAATCATTGTAAATGCCACTGGCTGCATGGAAATTGTTTCCTCCCAACTCCCCTATACTTCCTGGGAAGTACCTTGGATTCATACTCTGTTTGAGAATACTGCCGCTGTAGCTTCAGGGATAGAAGCCGGGATAAAAGTTCTGAGCCGTAAGGGGGGATATTCTCAAAAAACCAAGGTAGTAGCTATGGCTGGTGACGGGGGCACTATGGATATTGGTCTCCAGGCTCTATCAGGTGCCTTGGAGAGAGGGCATAACTTTATCTATATTTGTTACGACAACGAAGCCTATATGAACACCGGTATCCAGCGTTCGAGCGCTACACCTTTTGGTGCTTCTACCACCACATCACCTGCAGGCAAAATAAGCATTGGGCAAACCTCATGGAAGAAAAATATGCCAGCTATTGCTGCTGCTCATGATATCCCTTATGTAGCTACTGCTTGCACTAGTTATCCCTTTGACCTGATGAACAAAGTCAAGAAAGCTATGAAAGTTGAAGGGCCGGCTTACATCCACGTATTATCTGTTTGCCCCACCGGCTGGCGACTACCTTCTGATTTGACTATCAAGGCAGGACGGTTAGCCGTAGAAACGGGCGTTTTCCCTCTATATGAGATAGAAGCAGGTAAGTATACTTTAAATTTTGATTTTCCCCAGCTTCGTCCGGTTGAGGATTACCTGAAGCTGCAAGGGAGATTCCGACATCTCTCCAAAGAAGTAGTAGCTCAAATTCAGGAGAGAGTAAAGGCTGAATATGCCAAGCTTAAGAGGAAGGTTATCCAGGGTTCGTGATGATGGATGAAAAGGTTATTGCCGTCATCAACAAATACAATGGAGACAAAGGCCAGCTAATTTCCATACTTCAGGATATCCAGGCTGAATACTATTATCTTCCCAAGGAGGCTTTGGTCCAGGCAAGCGAAGCTATGGACATTCCCTTAAGCCACGTATATAGTCTGGTCACCTTTTTTAAAGCTTTTAGCCTTGAACCTAGGGGCAAGCATTTAGTTAGTGTTTGCCTGGGCACTGCTTGCCATGTCAGAGGTGTGGCTAGGGTGCTGGATAAAATTGAACGAAGTTTAGACATCGGGCGAGGTGAAACCACCAAAGACCATAAATTCACACTGGAGACGGTCAACTGTATGGGCTGCTGTGCCGTCGGGCCAGCCGTAAAAATTGATGGGGAGTACTTCGGCCAAATGAGTACTGATAAGGTCGATCCTTTGTTGGCGAAGTTCGAGTAGTTAAATAGAGGTAAGATGCTGAATAGACTCTGCTCAAGAAAAGAGTTGGAAGTTCTGCAAAAGGGACTAGTAAGTAGGATGCAGTCGGAAAAGCTGCGAATTGCTGTATGCAACGGAACAGCTTGTCATCCCTATGGTTGTGTGAAAATCATTGAAGCCTTCAAAACAGAACTGGCGAAACAAGGACTGGAAAATAAAGTAGATTTAAAAATCACAGGCTGCCATGGTCTTTGTGAAAGGGGTCCCATTGCGGTTATACGACCAGGTGATATTTTTTACCAGCAATTAAAAGTAGAGGATGTGCCTGAGATAATAAGCAAGACAATTGTCAATGGTAATATTATTGATAGATTACTTTATGCCGACCCTGCTACCGGGAAAAAGCTTGTGTACCAACGAGAGATACCTTTTTACCGAAAGCAGCAAAGACTTATTTTCGGTAGTAATTGTGAAATTGACCCAACCAGTGCCGAAGATTATATCGCTATAGGCGGTTATACTGCTCTAGCTAAAGCCCTTTTCGAAATGACTCCAGAACAGATAATTGATGAAATTAAGCATTCTGGATTAAGGGGACGTGGTGGTGGTGGCTTTCCTACTGGAATAAAGTGGGAATCTTGCCGTAATGCTCCAGGAGATATTAGATATGTTATTGTAAATGCTGATGAAGGTGACCCCGGAGCTTATGCTAATGAAGGTCTACTTACAGGGAATCCACACAGCGTACTTGAAGGGTTAATTATTGGTGCCTATGCTATTGGTGCTCGAGAAGGCTACGTTTATGTTCGTAATGAATATCCTCTGGCACTAGCCAACATAACGACAGCCATCGAGCAAGCAGAGCAGCTAGGGTTTCTAGGTAACAATATTTTGGGTTCAGGTTTTGACTTTGATGTCCGTATAACTAGAGGTGGGGGTGCCTTTGTCTGTGGTGAATCCACAGCGCTGATGGCATCTCTAGAAGGTAAAGTAGGGGAGCCGAGGGCTAAATATGTTCACACGGTGGAGAAGGGGTTGTGGGATAGGCCCAGCGACCTGAATAACGTGGAGACGTGGGCGAATGTGCCGCTAATAATCAATAAAGGCGCCGACTGGTACCAGACTATAGGTAGCGAGGGTAATGAAGGGACAAAAATATTTTCTCTAACTGGTAAAGTCAACAATACCGGCTTGGTAGAAGTACCCATGGGGATAACTCTCCGGGAAATCATTTATGACATTGGTGGTGGGATAAAGGGAGGTAAAAAGTTCAAAGCTGTGCAAACTGGAGGACCATCGGGTGGATGCTTGCCTGAAAGCTTGCTTGATTTGCCAGTAGATTTCGATGAGCTAACAAAAGCTGGCTCGATGATGGGCTCTGGCGGCATGATTGTTATGGATGAAGGTAATTGTATGGTAGATGTGGCTAAGTATTTTCTTACCTTCCTTGAAGAGGAATCTTGTGGCAAGTGCGTGCCATGCCGTGAGGGAATCAAGAGAATGCGTCAAATCTTGAATGATATTACTGAAGGCAAGGGCGAAGAAAAAGACATTGACCTTTTGGAGCAGATATCAGCCACTTTAATAGACAGTTCTCTTTGTGCCTTAGGCACCTCAGCACCAAATCCTGTGTTAACTACTATTCGCTATTTCAGGGATGAATACGAAGCTCATATTAAAGAGAAAAGGTGTCCTGCCGGTGTCTGTAAGGCGTTAATTCGTTATTACATAATAGAGGAAAAATGCCCGGGCTGTGGTCTTTGTGTTAAAGCTTGCCCCGAGGGAGCTATAACCTCTATGGGTAAGGGTAAGAAGAAGCCGGTAGTTCTTGATGAATCAAAATGTATCAAATGTGGTGCTTGCTACGATGTGTGTAGATTAGGGGCTATAGGCATAGAATAAGATGATAACCTTAAGCATTGATGGCCGTGAGTTGAAAGCCGAAAAAGGGCAAACAATTCTCCAGGTAGCTAGCGAAAACGGCATTGATATACCCACTCTCTGCTACCATGAGGCTTTGGAGCCCTATGGTGCCTGTCGGCTATGTGTCGTAGAGATTTTCAAGGGAGGGCGGTCCAGGGTAGTAGCCTCCTGTCTTTATCCGGTGGAAGAAGGGTTAGAAGTAAAGACCAGTTCACCTCGGGTATTAGATAACCGCAAGATGATATTGGAGCTGCTTTTAGCCCGATGTTGTAAAAATAAGGTAATACAGGAATTAGCCGCACAGATGGGCATTGAGCAGCCCTCGTTCAAGCCAGAATACCTGGAAGACAACGATTGTATTCTCTGTGGTTTGTGCGTTAGAGCTTGTGAGCAAGTTGTTGGGGTGAGTGCTATTAGCCTAGTTAATCGTGGGATAACCAAAGAGGTTGCGCCTCCTTTCTTTGAGGCAGCTACAGCTTGTATCGGTTGCGGCTCCTGCTATTATGTTTGTCCTACTGGTGCCATAAAGATGGAAGATAAGGGAGATACCAGGATAATACATAACTGGAAGGTCGAGTTTAAACTCAAGAAGTGTAAAGTATGCGGTAATTACTGGGCACCAGAAAAGCAGCTAGATTATATCAGGGATAAATTGCATCTACCTGAAGAATTCTTTGATGTCTGCCCCGATTGCAAGTAATCGCACCACCTTGAAGCCTTCTGCTAATTCCTTGACTCTGTCAAACTGGTTAACCTATACTTTCTGCTACGGGGTGTAGCGCAGTGGGTAGCGCGCATGGTTTGGGACCATGAGGTCGGAGGTTCAAATCCTCTCACCCCGACTGATTTATCTCCTTCTTGAATCCAGACTTATCGGCAGAAGGGACATTTAATAGGTGAGTCAATTACCTTGGCTTTAATATAAATGTTGCCGTGGCGAGGGCAGGTGAGTTGATAGTGCGCTCGTACTATTTGAAGGTCAGTATCTTCTATCTTCGGCTCTGAAAAATAGCTAATGGTTTCGATTATCCCTTTTGCTCCGTTTCCGTTATAAGATGTGCCACACTTGGGGCACCGAGTGGCATCAGGAAGTGCAATACATCCACACTTGGGGCACTGGACAGTTTCTTTTACCGCTTGCATGGCTCAATAAGTCTCCTCTCTTTTATAACTGTGCGCTTTTTTGTTTCCTGTATTCCGGTCCTAATCGTAGATTTTGCTGAGATACCAGAGGTTGGATGTAACATCACGATAAATGTCGCAAATAAGGCCCTTGCTTGTCCTGACTCTGAAGTAGTTCTTTAAAAGCTCCTGTGCCCACAATTGCTCAGGCACATGCCATTGCCGATAGATTCTGGTCACACGCTCAGCCTTTCCATTTCTAGTAATGTTTAGAGGTGTACCTTCAATATTGGTGGTTACTCTCAGTTCCTCTGGTTTTTCAAGTAGTTTAGTCATTTCTAACCTCCTTTACATTAACTGGAATGTAAGCAATTCTTGCCTATCATTACCACAAGTGACTCTTAATTTTTTAGGTCATAGTTTCCTAATAACCCCGATAACCCTTCCTTGGATTTCTATATCTTCTGGGTTCACATATATCGGCTTCATCTGGCTGTTGGCTGGCTGGAGGCAAATCCTCCCAGTTTCTTGGAAGAACCTCTTTAGCGTTACCTCCTGTTTGTCCTTTAGCCAGGCAGCTACTACATCACCATCTTCAGCAGTATTTGCTGGCTCCATCAAAACAATGTCGCCATCATCAATGAGGGCATCCATCATTGAGAGCCCGTTCACCTTCAGGGCGTAAACTTCCTTTCCCTGGGTTAACTCTTCAGTTAGCTGTAGCACTTCTATAGCTTCGCTTGTCCATGTCTCTGAACTTGGCACAGGAATTGGTTCTCCGGCGGCGATGCTGCCTAAAAGTGGCACCCGAATGGTATTCTTTCTGTCGAGTAGTTGAATGCTTCTAAAAACCTCAGGGTCCCGGTGAATGTAACCTTCCCTCTCTAATACATTCAAATGATGCTGGACAACTGCAGTAGAGCTTAGACTGCAACCTCTCAGGATATCCCTGACTGTCGGAGCGTAGCCCCTGTCGTCAACAAAATCGTGGATAAACTTCAGTATGCGTTGCCTTGTTTGGCTTTTGCCTGGTTTTCTCATCCTATATCCTTTGGTTTCCGAACACGTGTTTTATAAACTATTGTTCTACAAACAAGTGTACACAAATTTTGTCCTTTTGTCAAGACCTTTGAGGTTTAACCTGGTTATCATTTGGAATTGCTGCCAATTGAAAGCTGGTAGTTGCCAAAAGCCAGACTCTTTTGAACCGAATCATAGTTATCTGATTCAGTTTGCCTGCTGTCCCAAGTGATGTGGCAGCTTCTGAGATTAATCAGGGACTGCTAGATAAAGGGTTAGAAGTAATCGGTGCTTCTTTGACCAAGGCTGTGGGGAAAAAGAAGGCAATTATAGCAGGCAAGGCTGCTTCGAGCAGACAAAAGTGCAGCATAGTGGCTATTCTATTGCTTTACGAGCTCTATACCCTTGTTGAAAGCTTTCATATTAGCCTCAATCTCTTTAGGAAAGGTCTCTTGTAATATAGGCTCCACTGATTTCTCGTCTAGCGGCAGAACGCCGGAGCCAATAAGGGCGCCGATAAGAATTGAATTGGCGAATATAGGACTCCCCATTTTTTGTGCTTCCTCGGTGGCATTTACTATCCATGTTTTGGCCGACAGCTCCTTAATGGCTTCCATCAGCTTATCCAAGTCCGGGTATTCAGCCTGACCACCGGTGACGTCAATGGAGTATATTGGCCTGGGGTTGATTATAGTGACGATAGCTGGGTTGCCGAACTGCCTCATCATTCGCAAGGTTTCCACCGGTTCCATACCGAGGATGATATCAGCATGGCCATCGGGAATGAATGGGCTGTACTGGGTTTCTCTTGAAATTCTGACGTGGCTCATAACGGGGCCACCTCGTTGGGATGCCCCATAGGTCTCTCCGATAGTCACCAGGTAGCCCTCTTTCACCAGGGCATTGCCAATAATCAGGGATATCATTACATTGCCCTGACCACCGACGCCGGTAATAATAAGGTTAAGCGGGTCTTTCACCAATTGTTTTATGGTCATGCTGCCTCCTTTATGATGGCTCCTTGTGGGCAGATGTCTGTACATACGCCGCACCCGGTGCAGATTACCTCGTCTATCTTGGACTTACCAACTTTTTTGTCCCATACCAGCCCAGGGCAGAGAAATACTCTGGTGCATAATCTGTCACAGCCACAGGCCTCTCCAATGCATTTATCTGGGTCTACATGCACTTTATACGGGGGCTTCTCCTTTTTGCCTCTCACTAGTTCACACTCACGTCGCATTATGGCTACCTTAGCACCGCCGCCCTCGGCCATCATTTCCAGCAGCGTTGCCGTGGTGCTTTCAAGGTCGAAGGGGTCGCAAATCTCAACGCGTGCTCCCAATGAGCGGCATAAGGCTTCCATACTTACCACTTTCGTTGGTTCCCCCATGGCCGTCATTCCAGTTCCAGGGTGGGGTTGGAAACCGGTCATGGCGGTGGCATTATTATCCAGAATGACAAGGATAAAATTCGACTGATTGTAGATGCCGTTTATCAATGCCGGGATAGTGGCATGGAAGAAGGTTGAGTCGCCGCACACGGCAAGCACTGGTTGGTTGAAGCCAAACTGTCCGAGTTTCCCTAGCCCGTTAGCTATTCCAGCTCCAGCTCCCATGCAGTGCATTGTCCTCACCTGGAAAAAACCGGCAGGTCCCAGTGCCAGGGAGTAGCAGCCAATATCGCCGGTTACAATACCATCGCGCCCGTCCAGCTTGAGCGCGTTCTTGATTGCCCAGAAGGTAGCGCGGTGGGGACAGCCAGCGCAAAAGGTCATACTTCGTTCGGGAACGGAGCTTTTGGAGAACTCTTCTGCCTTCTTGCCATACTCAACATCGCGAGGTTGGTATGTGATGCTCGTTATGCTGGCTATTGCTTTAATAACCAGGTCTGGGTTTAGCTCTCCGTAGGCATTTATATGTTTCGAGCGTTTGCCATAGAAGGTAGGGCGTGGGCTATCGGCTGGCAGGTTGGCAACCATTTCCATCACGCTCCGCTCGAGAAAAGGGTCAATCTCTTCTACAAATAGGATTTTCCGTGATTTATTCAGATGCTTTTCCACAAACTTTTCTGGTAGGGGCCATAGGGTGCCCAGCTTCAAGATACCTACCTTATCCTCCAGTTTTAATGCCTTCACTGCGTCCTGAGAATAGAGCCAGCAGCTGCCACAAGTTATAATCAACAAATCTGCCTTATCTGGCCCCACATAATAGTTGAAAGGTGACGATTCAAACTTTTCCTGTGCCTTGTCCAGCTTTAGATGCAGGAAGGCATGCCGCAGTGCACTCGGGACTGGCATAAATGTCGTCGGCATAACATTTCTTAAATCGTGTATCTGGTCGAAATATGCCTTTTGTTCTTTCTTGGGCAACTCACCTAATTTTACATTGCCCCTGGCATGGGCAATACGAGTTACGCTCCGGAGCATACACAAGGTGCCTGTCTTCTCGGCAAGGTCAAAAAGCCATTTCGTCATATCCTTGGCTTCCTGAAAAGTGCCCGGCTCTACCAGCGGAATATCCAGCCACTTAGCTATAGGCCGTGTATCTTGCTCGTTAGAGCTGGAGATAGCCGACGGGTCATCGCAGCTTATCAAGACCAGTCCTCCCTTCCCTATGCCCGCTATGACTAAATTCGCCAAGAAGTCAGAGACGACGTTTACCCCGTTCTGCTTCATACTTGCAAGCGCTCGAATGCCGGCGAAAGAAGCTCCAGCAGCAGCTTCCATAGCTACCTTTTCGTTTATAGACCACTCTGCGTAAATGCCCATCTTCTTGGCTATTGGCGCCAGGCTGCCCATAATCTCCGATGATGGCGTCCCCGGGTAGGAGGCAGCAAATCCTATCCCTGCCTCTAATGCACCCCGGGCAATAGCTTCGTTACCGATAAAAAGTTGGCTGGTACCAGGGGCGTCTATATCAATAGTTGCCATGTTACTTACCTCCTTGATTTCCTATCTACTGCTAGGCCAATAACTTGTCTGCCAGGGCCGGTGATAAACCAACATAGAGCAGGTTCTTTTTATCACCACTCCTCTTGATGATTTCCTTTAATGCCCGTTTCTTTTTGAGCAGCGCTGCCTCCTTAAGATGAGCTAGATTCTGCGGAGGCAACTTATCAGTCTCAAGTTTCCCTTTTGCTTTAGCCATCTCCATAAGCTTAGCGCCAACATCGGTGCGAATAATAACCGTATTCCAACCTTCGATCCCCTCTACCGAGCCAACCGAAATATCGGCGAACTCTGATGTCATATCCAAACAATAAGCGCAGGTGGGTATGGTGAATTTCCTGATTTGCTCCAGGGGGAACGAGATTTTACCTGACGGGGTGTAGGCGTCAAACCTGTTTGCTGGAGGCGGTGGAATATCAAATTTGGTTACCCGAGGTAGGTCAAGGTTCTCTCTCAAGAACTGATAGAATCCATCGGGAGACAGAGCCCAGGTGCAGAACAAGCCGATTACCAGCTTAACATTGTTTATACTAATCCTGTTCTCAGGTGGCTCTTTTTTCATCTTGGTCAGGGCTAGAGCCTGGCATGGCATGGCAACTATTCCCAAGCTATGGTTGCTGTCTTTTAGGAAATGATTATAGGTTTCCAATATAGGGCATGCCATATAATTGGAGCCGGCCCCTTGAAGCACCTCCTCCGCACTTTGGGCCAAAAAGGCAATTGGAGTCTTGTCTTCGGATGTCCTGGTTAAGATTGCGTTGTCAATGAGTCCTTCTGCTAGTGCTAATGATAAGAGTGTGGTTACCGTTCCGCCATATTGCGCTTTCTCTTTAATCTGTGCATCCGTTGACCTTGCTATCAGCACTTCTTTGGTAGTGCCTAGTTCATCCTCGCTATATGGTACCCCGAAAACTTGCTGGCTAATGGCATCCATATCCGTGTAGGTACGTGGGCAATATTTGTAACACTGCCCTTCTGATAGGGTACAATTATCTAGAAGCACTATCTTGCCTTTATAGGGTACCAAGTAAGGGCAACCACCAGTACAGGCGCCACATAGAGTGCATAAGTCCTTATCTATAACTTCATTCAGTAGCTCCTTGCAGCCTTTAACCTTTGTATCCATAAGCTCCTCCTTTTTGGATTATCCTTATTCACCATGCGTCGGAAGTTCATGCTAAGTTCTGTATTGTGCCATCAGGAATAACCGCTACCTTGGCACCCTTTTGGAATTCTAACTCCCTCTTGCCCTCTTCATACCACATCTGTTTGGGAACAGATATTGTCTTAGCGCTCATTAAGCCCTCTTATATGGTCAATCATCTAGGCTAGCCAGTGGTCGTCCCAGGCCGACATTTACCTTAGCATTAATAGACACAGGGACTCCCATTTCCTCAGCTATCTTTTTAGCTGGTGTGCTCGCATCCTTTTCTACAACGGAGATAAGGTTGAGGGTAAAGACCGAATCGACCTCAGGAGCAATATACTCCACTTCCGCACATAATATACACTTCCCCTTTCTTCCTCCTGGTATTATTGCCGGTGGGCTCAGTACGCAGCCATGTTTTTCTACATTAATTCATGTCAGATATTAAAACCCTTCTTGCAACACATTCTTTAGTTCTTCTTTACTTAGCGTTGCTATCCCCAACTCTTCAAGCGATCTTCCTTTCTTCCAGTAATTTGTTTGATTTACTACTGAACTTAACTCGATGATGGAATTGATGATTGGAGTGTGTACACCAAGCTTATTGGCCAATAATGCTGTGGGAACTAAGCCATAGGGGACATCTTCAGTGACATATCTGCTTTGCATGGAGGAAGGTTCGGTGGCTGAAGCAAATGCTTTCCTTATGAACTCTTTGGCTTCAGGGCTTGAAAGTGCAATCCCCGGAATCCCCTCGCACTCCTGCATTAATTCCTCTATCGATTCAAACGCCTTATCAGGGATCTTAGCGTAGCTCGTCACTCCAAGAGCTTGCTGTAGCTTTACAGCTTCTTCATAAACTGCCTTGATTACCCTCAGTACTGATGCAGTCATACCATCCCTGTAGAGCCGGTAATCACTTTTCAAAGTCTCAATATGCCCTACATTTAGGATTGAGCCGACTGGATGCAGAGCATAGTTGATATTGGCTATTGCGACGCCCAAGACATTTTCGGAGGGGGCAACTCTTAAGACATCTTTTAGATCATGAATGACCTTGCCCGTATCCTTTCCAGGGAATGCTGCTAGACTATTACTCAATGCATAGGAAAGTATTCTTACCCGAGAGGGAGCTATCAATCTTGCTGCATAAGGAAGTGTACTTGCCTCAGCCAAGATGATGTTCCTCTTCATTTTCTCCTGCCTTAACATATTGGCAAACAATAGACTAGCGTAGTTCCCAGGCCATGCAACTACGTGTTGACCATCTTCCAAGTGAGGCATTATTAAATCAAAAAAGCGTTTGTGCCCAAACGCCGGGATAACCACCATTACGTAGCCAACACCTTTTAATGCCTCTTCAACATCTATAGTTGCTTTGTGCAACTTAGCGGTCCTTTCTTGCCCTATTGGATCAATCAGATCTATCTCTCCCCGCTCTGATGTTGTTTTGAACCTCTCCCTAAACTCAGGTGCCTCACACATATTCACTTCAAACCCTTTGATTGCCAAGTCGGCGGCCATAGCATGAGCGCCATTGCCACCACCCATTACAGCTATTTTATTTTTCATTTTCATTCTCCTTTGTTCTTTTTTGTATCGCTGATTTTAGCACCTCACCCACCAGTAAATAGACGGGGCAAGGTCAGGGATAACGCTGGGAAATAAGTGGTAAGAATTACCACTGGCAAGTGCCCAAAAATCATGAAGACTAAAGCGGGCTTAATATACTCATTGAAGGGGACCTCCCCTATTCTCCCAGCGATATAAAGAAGAGGAGCTACCGGTGGTGTGACATTACCGAGGCCTATGTTAACGGCTACAATAGCCGCGAAGTGAAGGGGATCAATGCCGATCTCTTTTGCCACTGGCAGTAGGATAGCAGCAGCTAAAAGGGTGCCCGACCCATCATCCATAATCATCCCAATGAAAAGCAGCAAAATATTCAACATTGCCAGCAAAACATACTTATTTTCAGAGAAGCGCATCATGATGTTGGCTAAGTCTTTCGGCACTTCTGCCAACACTAAAATATGGCTCAACGTAACTAGAAAGAAGAATAAAGCCAGGGCACTACCGGTGAAAGAGGCTGCCTGGACTGTACTGTCTACCACGCCACCGAAGTTAGTGGTACGATACACGAGGAGCATTATCGGAATGCAGTAGATTATACCCACCGCTGCTGCTTCTGTTGGGGTGAAGACGCCTCCATAAATCCCGCCTAGAATAATGATAGGCAGGAGAAGGATGAGAGACGCCCGTTTGCCAGTCGCACCTATGTTTTTGCTGTACTCTATGAAGGTATTCTTGGCAGGCGCTGCGATGGGCATTCGGCGACACATCAGAGCGTTGATGATAAGGTAGGAACAGATGATCAAAAGGCCTGGTATGATTGTGGCCAAGAAGCAGAGCGAGATAGGCACTTGGCCTACCAGACCGTATATTATCATGGGTAAGCTGGGGGGGATTAGCATAGCGATGAGACTGGAGCAAGCCACAATCCCTGTGGCATATCCTCTGGGATAGCCATCTTGCGCCATGCGTGGCATTACAATAGGGCCAATGGCACCTATTGCAGCGAGAGCACTACCCGATATGGCCCCGAAAATACTGCATGTGAGCACGACTACTGCACCAAGACTGCTCTTCGCTCGTCGTATTATCGACTGAACGAAGTCGATGAGCCTATCTGCCAAACCGCTTCGGCCCATGAGGTTACCGAGCAGGATGAAAAGCGGGAATGCCAATAACGTAAAGGACCCCAAAAATCGTAGGGCGTGAGGTGCGATCCAATCGAAGCCTAGGCCGTACCCGAATATCAGGATAATACTGCCAATACCGAATGCGAAACCCACCGGCACCCTGATTATCATGAGCCCAATAGCCACGATTAGCCCTACAGCTAGAACGATAAATATAGACACACATCCTCCTACGTCTTTTGCTGTAATATCCCCATTTTTTGCAACAACTCCACTAGGAAATGCAAAAACATTAATACAGAGCCAATGACTGAAGGAACTAGCACCCACAGCCTAGAAAAATGATAAGTAGTAGTGATCTCTCTACGACCATAGACAAACAAACAGTACTTAGAAGTCAAGTACACAACCACGCCAGTCGCAACGAGGCTAAGCAATAATGCTAGCAGGTCACAAATCCTCAAGTCCCGTTGGTTTTTGGTAAGAACGGGGAGTATATCAACAGTTATATGGTTTCTATCGTATGTCGCGTAGCCAAGTCCTATAAAGTAGAGCCACATCGCTAGCAATATGCATAACTCTTCTATGCCGAAGATAGGAGATTGGAATACATAGCGTAGTACCACCTCGCTAAACATCAGTATAGTTATCAATAAGAATAGAAAGGTTAAGCATCCCTTGTAGATACCAACATAATAGCGTGAGAATTTGTCTGCCAACTCCAATCCTCCGAGAATCGCCCTAGTTAGAGGTCACTATGGGACGCAACACCTGAAGCTTACTTGTAGCCCCCACACATATTCTAAGAACCATTGGAGACGTGTGCCCTTACGAAGTCCATTAGTTCTTTACCAATCAACTTTTCTACAACTGGAAATTCTCCAGCACGTGATCTTGAAACAAAAACTTGTAGCTCCGCTGGTGTTAGGTGAATTACCTCTATACCCTTCGTTTCTAGCTCTTTCTCCATTTGGCCCTCTCTTTTCTCAGCTTCTCGCCAAGAGTAGTCAGCCATTTCGGTGGCACAATTCAAGAGTATTTCTTGGGTTTCCTTGTCTAGTGAGTTCCACAGAGGAAGGTTGATAGTGAAAGGCTGTATCTCGAAATGGTCATACGTCAGAATGGCATAGTCTATTACATCATAGTACTGTTTGTTCATCAGCTCTAAGTCGAGCCCGTCTGTATTGTCGATAACGCCGAGTTGCAGGGATGTATATAGTTCACCGTACGGTATCGGAGTAACAATAAAGCCCATACCCTTAGCCCCTGCCTCATAATTGGCTGCGGTGGGGACTCTCAGCTTTATTGTGGAGGCTTCCTCCGGTGTGCGAAATGGCTTCTTTCCACATATGTGGGTGAATCCCAAAGGACGCAGGGCTAATACCTTCTCATCAGTATCCTCCATAATCCCGGAGAACTTAACAGTAAGCCAACCTTCCTCTCCAAATCCTCCATAGGCTTGTCTAGCTTCATCCCAGGTTGATACTACATAACCCGTGTAGGCTATCGCTGCTCGTATATCCGCAAAAGGATTGCATGGTCCAGCCGTCATGTCTAGTGTACCCATTGAGACAGCTTCATGCATTGCCGCATAGTCCCCAAGTTGGCCCGCTGGGAAAAAATTTATCTTGATTTTGCCATGTGACTTCTTGTCAACACATCCGATGAACAATTCGCAAGCCTCATATTGCACTGTGCCCTCAGCGTCTATTGAACCAAGCTCGAAAGTATATGTAGGCTCGGTTACCGGCGTTGCTTTCCCACACCCGCTGATAGTAACAATTAAGATTATCGGTAGCGTAAGAACACTGAAAACCAACAGCCGCCTTTTGATTGATTTATGCTTAATAACCATCTTAATACCCCCTTTAATTCAATTCGGGCTAAATCACCCTGATTCTAGTACCTATGCCACGTTCTTTTGCTCTCTTGTATATCTCATTAGCCAGCATTAAGTCGTGAGCTCCCATTCCTATATGTGTATAGACGATGCGTTCCTGCTCGTTTTCACGTCCCGGTTTTGCTCCTGTAACGATCTCTCCCATATCACCGTACACATCATCCCTGGAAAGCTCCATGGGGACCTTGCCATCTCCACGGAGGTCTATAAGATGATGCCCGTCGGAACTCATGTCACCGAGAACCCACTTATCAGCTTTTTTGCTGAGCATAGGATCGAGATCTAAAAAGCCCATCAGACCTGACACAAAACAACCCGGTGAGATCCATGGCTCGAGCACAACGGGCTTTTGTGCAGTAGTGATGATACAGACAATATCAGCTTCCTCAACTGCTTCTTTAGCCGACTTCGTTGAGATTATCTCTAACGGTAGAGACTCTGCATCCTGTTTGAATTTAGCTACAGCCTCTGGTTTAATGTCGTATACTTTGGCTACCTTAAGAGGGAACAGTTCATTGAAAGCTGCCAAATGGGGAATGGCTTCTAGTCCGCACCCGATTAAAGCTATTGTCTGAGAGTTCTTTTTGGCAAGGTATTTTGCTGCGATTGCTGAATGCCCGGCGGTTCTCAGAACCGTAATTAGTCCGCCGTCGAGTAGGGCGAAGGGTTTGCCAGTTTCCTTAGGGTCACACAAGAGAACGAGAGCGTAACCTAGGGGCTGACCGGGAGCACGATTGGCAAAATCGCTACCATACTTAATTCCGGCAACATTTATGGTTTTGATAAAGCCTGGCATGGCGACGAAAAAGTTTAAGTTGTCAGGAGGATCTATAAAAGAGAACTCTTTTTGAGGCTGAACGACTTGCCCCATTCCACACGCTTTGTAGGTCATATCTTCTAAATCAATGACATCGTTCCAAGAAACCAGGCCTAGCATGTCTGATCGATTGAGAACTAAAACCTCTACTTGTATGTCAGCTCCTTCACCCCAAATCTCGCTTACTTCTTCTTTGCTCATTTGTTAAACACTCCTATTTAATGATTTTCTGCTGTGACATGATTCACTGGATATTATGTCTAGTCTAAAAATCAACCAAAAGACATCACCTCCTTCATTCCTAGCGCCTTAACTGTTTGTTGTCCCTTGATGGCTATCACCCCCCTCGGTACTTCTTATGGCGGTGTTCTACAGTACAGAACACCGTTCTGTGGTAATAATAGCAAAAAAAAAATACCTTGTCAATCCCTCTTAACCGCTTAATAGAAAGGTCTTTCAGGGAAGTGCGGCGCCGCGTACGCCCTATGAGTTGTTTTACTAATTACCGGAGCGTCGACCAGATTATTTACGGAGTCATCAGCCATATCAATCATGGAAGAAAAAACCCTTAACTGAATTTACACAAAAAACTTAACGCTACCTAACCGCTTTAGCAAGTACATCCTGGTAACCTAAATTGACTGAGATTATATCGGCTCCTCTCCAAACACGTTCAATTAATTCTAGGTATCTCTCAGGTGGACAACGGTCAACAGAGCTGGTAATGCTTAACGAGGCAACAACGACACTATTATAATCACGGATTGGAGCAGCAATGCAGACAATGCCACTAAGCGTCTCCTCCTCATCAAGAGCATAACCCTGATGATAGACTTTGTTAAGAACATTCTCCAGCTCGGTCGGGTCTGTTATGGTACTCGCGGTGTACTTAGCCAATTTTGTTTCTCGAACGATGCGGTTCACCACTTCCTTAGGTGAATACGCTAAGAGAACCTTGCCTGCTGCTGTAGAGTGAAGGGGCAGGGCCCAGCCTATCCTGGGCACAACGAGAAATGGGGCAGAGGGCTCTATCCTATCGATAATTAAGGCCTGGTCGCCAGCAAAAATGGACAGATGGACTATCTCACCCAACTCCTCTGAAAGCTGTTGTATATATCGACGGGCTACAATTCTTAAATCTCTACCCTTTACCCATCGCATTCCTAGTTGGTATGCTTTTAGCCCTAGTCGATATTTGCTATTTTCAGGGTTTTGCTCAATAAGTCCTTTGTCTTTTAAGGTTTGAAGCAAACTGTGGACTGTGCTTTTTGCCAAGTTTAAGCTTTGGCTAAGCTCGGTAATTCCCACCTCATCGTAGCTAACGAAAGACAACAAGATATCCAAAGCTCTGACCACGGACCGATTAGCATTTCTAAGTGCAATTTTCCTTGTCATCCCTAATCTACTTGCAAAATAAGTCACATTTAACTTGTTTCCCTAAACCCACTTGTGGGTTGCCTTCAGGGGTTGTTCATTTTTCCCTTAAAGCAAAATTATAATACTACTGCGTCCTCCCGTCAAGCACCAGCCAAGCATTACCTGTATGAAGTCACTAGAGGACATTTCTAATGAGTTAAAGTAGGGGACATTTCTAAAGAGTCTTGACAAAATCTCAATTCGACCTCTTGACAAGGAATAAATTTGGTGTTATAATTCTTGTTTACGGTATGGAAATGCCTTGTTAGCTTTTACTTATAGCTTCCCCAGTTGCAAGTTATAACCGCAGTTTATTTCTTGATTAAGATAGTGCAACTGCTGGGGTATTTCTCCCTAACTGTTAAGCGGTAAAACGTATGTTTTTTTCATTAATGCCTGCGAGGCGAAGCGTTGCTTTGCGAGAGAGAAAATCCTTCGCCAAACTACCTCAAGTTTTAGAGATTCCCAATCTTATCCAGGTTCAACTTGACTCCTTTCGTTGGTTTCAGGAAGAAGGGCTGAAGGAGCTTTTCCAAGAAGTTTCGCCTATTCGTGACCTTACTGGCACACGGTTGGAATTACATTTTGTTGGTTACGAGTTTCGCCAGCCTCCATGCTCTGAGGCTCAATGCCGCCAGCGGGATATGACATACTCGGCTCCTCTTTATGTTAATACCCGACTGGTAGTTAAAGAGACTGGAGAGATTAAGGAGCAGCAAATATTTTTTGGCGATGTTCCTATCATGACGGACAAAGGTACCTTTATAATTGGCGGGGGAGAGAGGGTGGTGGTCAATCAATTGATTCGCTCTCCTGGTATCTATTTCAGATTGCAAGAAGACCCAGCAAGTGGGCGTGAGTTATGCTTTGCCAAATTAATTCCTGAGCACGGCGTCTGGTTAGAGTTTGAAACGTCCAGCAGGGATATTATCTTTATAAAAGTGGATGGTAAAAGGAAAATTCCTGTGGCAGTTTTACTGCGTGCTATCGGTTATGATAGCGATAGTGAACTACTTAAGCTTTTCCAAGGGGCGGATACCTCGTCAGAGCATTCCTTCATGCAGTCTACAATGGATAGAGAATCTGGTGTTAGGACCAAAGCTGAAGCCTTACTGGATATCTATAAGCGCTTGCGTCCTGGTGATCCTCCTACTGTTGATAATGCCCAAACTCTTCTAAATAATCTTTTTTTCAATCCCAGACGCTATGATTTGGGTAAGGTCGGACGATATAAGCTCAACAAAAGATTAGGTCTTAACATCCCGCAATCCCATCGCTCGCTGACCCCAGAGGACTTTGTGGAGATAATACGGCATATTATATTGATTAATAACGGTAGAGAGATGCCAGATGATATCGATCATCTGGGTAATCGGCGGGTACGAACAACAGGACATCTTATACAAAATCAGTTTCGCATTGGGTTATTGCGCTTAGAACGGACAATTAAAGAACGCATGAGTATTGTTGGTCCTGAAGCTGCCACCCCAACTAGTTTGATTAACAACCGCCCTGTAGTTGCTGCTATGAGAGAGTTTTTTGGCGGCTCACAACTCTCTCAATTCATGGACCAGACTAATCCATTAGCTGAGCTAACTCATAAACGTCGCCTTTCAGCAATGGGGCCGGGAGGGCTTTCCCGTCAGCGTGCTGGCTTTGATGTTCGCGATGTACACTATTCTCATTATGGGAAAATATGTCCTATTGAGACGCCAGAGGGGCCAAATATCGGCCTTATCGGCTCTCTGGCTACTTATGCTCGAATCAATGAATATGGCTTTATAGAAACGCCTTACCGTAAGGTGGTCCATAAGGTGCTTAGTAATGGTGAGGAACTGTCGGGGAGAAGGATTCTGGAGGATATATTCTACGATAACGGGAATTGCCTTGCTTCTGCTAGAACCATAGCCACCAAGAAAGTCGCTGAGAAACTAGCCTCCCTGCCTCCTCGACTTGTTAAAGTAGTTCCTTTCGTTTCTGAGCAAGTTGTTTATCTAACCGCTGAAGATGAAGAGCAATGTACCGTTGCACAAGCTAACGCTTTTCTTAACCAGAGGAATGAGTTTGTCTCCGATAGAATTGGTGTCATACGAGGAGGCAAGTATCTTGAAGTGCCAGCAACTGAGATAGATTTCATGGATGTTTCACCAAAGCAAGTTTTTAGTGTTACTACCTGCCTTATACCTTTTCTTGAGCATGATGATGCGAACAGAGCTCTAATGGGATCGAACATGCAGCGTCAAGCTGTGCCTTTACTTTGTCCTGAATCCCCATTAATAGCTACTGGGATGGAGAAGGAAGTGGCGAGGTATAGCGGGCAGGTTGTATTTGCCCGAGAGGAAGGTGAGGTTGTCTCAGTTACCAGTACCCAAGTGACGGTTAAAGAGGTGGATGGAGATGAGTGTGTCTATCCATTAATGAAATTCGTCCGAACTAATCAAGGGACGTGTATTAACCAGCGTCCTAGAGTGTCTAAAAGTGACAAGGTTAAAAAGGGGCAGGTTATAGCTGATAGTTCGGCAACAGATCAAGGCGAGCTTGCCTTGGGACAAAACGTCCTTTGTGCTTTTATGAGTTGGCGAGGATATAATTTTGAAGATGCTGTTATCCTCAGTGAGAAACTAGTTAAAGACGATAAGTTCTGCTCTGTTCATATTGAGAAGTGTGAAATAGAAGCTCGCGAGACCAAGCTTGGCTCAGAGGAGATTACTAGAGATATACCTAATGTGGGTGAAGAGAGCCTGCGTGATCTGGATGAATTTGGCATCGTTCGCATAGGTGCTGAAGTTGGTCCGGGGTCCATCTTAGTGGGCAAAATCAGTCCAAAGGGGGAAACCGAGCTAACTGCTGAGGAGAAATTACTGAGAGCTATCTTTGGCGAGAAAGCCCGTGAGGTAAAGGATAGCTCTCTCAGAGTGCCACATGGTGAATGGGGGAAGGTGATTGATGTTAAAATTTTCTCTCGTGATAATTATAGTGACCTGCCTGCAGGTGTAAGTCGACTAGTGCGAGTGTGGATTGCACAGAGACGAAAAATCTCCGTGGGAGACAAAATGGCAGGTAGACATGGAAACAAGGGCGTTATCTCATGCATTGTGCCTGAGAATGATATGCCTTTCTTACCTGATGGTAGACCGGTGGATATAATTCTTAACCCTATTGGTGTTCCATCACGCATGAATATCGGGCAAATTCTAGAGACGCACTTAGGCTGGGCCGCTGAAACACTGGGTATTAAAATGCTTAATCCGATCTTTGATGGAGCTGATAACACTGCCATTGAGGATGCTCTAGCCAGGGCTTGGATAGCTGGGCAGTCAGGCATAATTGACTCAGCCGAAGATGGCAAATTCACTACTACTGAACTCGCTCGGCTGAAGGCTTGGCTTACTGAGCATGATTATAATGCGGAGCAAGTATTCGATGATCGTTATCCAGGGGAGGCGAGAAAAGTTTGCCTTCGCTTATGGCTTGATAGTTTGGGAATAGAGGCTTCTGGTCTTAAAGATGAGGAGGTAGATGATATTGTAGAGAAGGTCTATCTTGAGCAAAAACAAGTACCACCTATCTTCGGCAGAATGAGTCTTCGTGATGGACGAACCGGTGAGCCATTTGATCAACCAGTAACTGTAGGCAATATCTACATGATGAAGCTTATTCATCTTGTTGATGACAAGGTACATGCCCGGTCTACCGGTCCTTATTCTCTAATAACCCAGCAACCCCTTGGTGGTAAGGCTCAATTTGGAGGACAGCGCTTCGGCGAGATGGAAGTGTGGGCGCTAGAAGCTTACGGTGCTAGTCATATGCTTCAGGAACTTCTTACTGTGAAATCAGATGATGTAGCTGGTCGAGCTAAAGCTTATGAATCTCTTGTTAAAGGTGAAGATGTACTTCGTCCAGGTGTCCCTGAATCTTTTAAGGTTCTGTTTATGGAATTGCGTAGCTTGGGGCTAGCTGTTGAGCTACTTAATGAAGAAGAAGAAATGATAAGCTTTCTTGAAGAGAGGAAGAAAATCGGGACTAGATACGAGGCTTTGAGCTGAGGGAAAAAGATGATTGAGGTTAATGATTTTAATGCCATCCGTATTTCGCTTGCTTCACCAGAGCAGATTAGAAGCTGGTCTTATGGCGAGGTAACTGAGCCGGAAACAATCAATTATCGAACCCTAAGGCCAGAAAAGGACGGGCTTTTTTGTGAAAGGATCTTTGGGCCAACCAAAAATTACGAATGTTATTGTGGAAAGTATAAAAAGATACGCTATCGGGGCGTTACCTGTGATAGATGTGGAGTTACGGTAGAGCATTCTAGAGTACGCCGGACGCGTATGGGCCATATCGAGTTGGCTACTCCTGTAGCTCATATTTGGTATGCTAAAGGAGTGCCCAGTCGACTAGCGTTGCTTCTTGATATTTCTCCCCGGAACTTAGAGCGAGTCCTTTACTTCGCACGGTATATTATTATTTCGGTTGATGAAGCAGCGCGCCAGGGGATAATTAAGCAACTTAAAGATAAGCTCTCTGAGCAAACTGCCGAACGAGAGCAGGTGATGGAGAATCAAGTTGCGGAGGTGGAAGCGGAAGCCCAATCGCATCTGAAGCAGGAGACTTTGGAGAGAGCAAATGAATTGAGGCGCGGGTTCCTTGATGAAAAAGCTGGGCTTCGGGATGAAATACAGGCGAAGATAGCAGCTATAGAAGACATCCAGCCACGAAGGCTTATTAGTGAGAGTCAATACCGAGAATTTAGACGGGGATACGGCGATTTTTTTGAAGCTGGCATGGGGGCTGAAGCTATTTTACGCATTCTCCAGGATAAGGATATTGATCCTGAGAAGCTACGCCGTGAACTTATTGAAGAGGTTCGATCCAGTTCAGGGCAACGTCGCAAGAAAGCTAGCAAGCGATTGCGGGTAGTTGAGGCTTTTTGGCGCAGTGGCAATAAGCCTGAGTGGATGATAGTGACTGTGCTTCCAGTGTTACCTCCAGAGCTTCGCCCTATAGTCCAATTGGACGGCGGCCGATTTGCTACCAGTGATCTTAACGACCTTTACCGACGGGTAATTAATCGCAATAATCGCCTCCGCCGGCTAATCGATTTGGGAGCTCCGGAGATTATCATCTGCAATGAGAAACGTATGCTCCAAGAGGCTGTTGATTCGCTTATTGACAATGGGCGAAAGGGACGAGTGCCTACAGTTGGTAGCAACCGTAAATTAAAATCACTGTCTGATATGCTTAGGGGCAAGCAAGGTCGTTTTCGCCAAAACCTTTTAGGGAAGCGAGTCGACTATAGTGGTCGTTCAGTTATTGTTGTTGGGCCTGAATTGAAACTCCACCAGTGTGGCCTGCCTAAGCATATGGCCCTGGAACTGTTCAAGCCTTTTGTTATGCATCGCCTGATCGAGCAAGGTTATGCTCATAATATCAAGAGTGCTCGAAGACAGGTGGAGAGAGCTAGACCCGAGGTGTGGGATATTCTGGCAGAGGTGGTTAAAGAACGTCCGGTGTTACTTAACCGTGCGCCGACATTGCACCGACTAAGTATTCAGGCTTTTGAGCCTGTGCTTATTGATGGCAGTGCCATCCAATTTCATCCTTTAGCATGTACTGCTTTTAATGCTGACTTTGATGGCGACCAAATGGCAGTTCATGTACCGCTTTCCCGGGCAGCGGTGAGAGAAGCCAGAGAACAAATGATTAGCACCCATAACATGTTACTGCCGAGTTGTGGTGAGCCGGTGATGACACCCACCTTGGATATTGTTCTGGGTTGTTATTATCTTACTAATATCAGGCCTAAGGCTAAGGGCGAAGGGCTGCTTTTCAGTGATTTTGAAGAGGCTAAGCTGGCCTATGAGTTGGGAGTTGTCAGCTTAGATGCTGAAATAGAGGTGAGAGCTGAGGATGTGGGTGCGCAGAGATTAAAGACTAGCGTTGGTCGGATTTTATTTAACGATGTTTTACCTCCTGAGTTTCGATTTTGTAATCAAACGATGGGCAAAGCTGATTTGAAGCGTTTAGTGTCAGACTGCCACCGTTTGTTAGGGGATGCTTCTGTTGCTGTTATGCTTGACAATCTTAAGCAGCTAGGCTTTGAGTATGCTACCAAGTCGGGTACCACTATTGCTTCAAGTGATGTTGAGGTGCCCCGAAATAAAGCAAAGCTGCTTGAAGAAGGCGATGAGAAAGTCGCGGTTATTGAAAGCCAGTTTAAGCGGGGGCTAATCACCGACGACGAGCGCTATAACAGTGTTATTCAAGTTTGGACAGAGACTACAGATAAAATTACAGAGACTATTTCTCAATCGTTAGACCGCTATGGTGGACTCTATATGATGGCAACCTCGGGAGCGAAAGGAAATATTTCGCAGATTAGGCAAATGGCTGGTATGCGAGGTTTAATGACCGATCCGTCAGGGAGGATAATTGAGTTCCCTATTAAATCGAGCCTTCGCGAAGGACTCTCCGTAATGGAGTATTTCATGTCCACTCATGGTGCTCGTAAGGGATTGGCTGATACTGCTTTGAGGACTTCAGATGCTGGTTATCTTACCCGCCGCCTTGTTGATGTGGCTCAAGATTTGATTATATCTCAAGAAGATTGTGGCACCGAAGAGGGTATTTGGCTGTTTGAGAAGGGGGAGAAGGGATTGTTAGCGTCCCTCTATGATCGTTTGGTTGGTCGTTTAGCTGCAGCCGACATTAGCGATCCAGCCACTGGTGAGCTCATTGTCTGTAGAAATGAAGAGATTGATGAGGAAAAGGCGAGGCGGATTACCGAGGCTGGCGTTACCCAAGTATATGTGAGGTCGCCCCTTTGTTGTCATTCCCGACGGGGCATCTGCCAATACTGTTACGGACGTGACCTTGCTAGAAGAGGGTTAATACAACCTAGTGTTGCTGTAGGTATTATTGCTGCTCAAAGTATTGGAGAGCCGGGCACTCAGCTAACATTGCGCACTTTCCATACAGGTGGTGTGGCTGGGCTTGATATCACCAGTGGTTTACCTCGAGTAGAGGAATTATTTGAGGCTAGAGTGCCGAAAGGAGTGGCCATTATTTGTGAAATCGATGGCACTGCTGAGGTGATTGATACTCAGGAAGTACGAAGAATTAGAGTTACCAGTTCTGAATCCTATCTGGATGAATATCCGTTGCCGCCAGAAACCGAGGTGCTTGTAGGCAATGGGGAATGGGTCGAGGCTGGAACAAGACTTGCTACTTCGGTATCATCGTCGTCTGATGAGTCAGCTCCAGACCAAAAGTTAGCCGTTGTTGAAGAACACCCGGTGATAGCTAGAGTTGCTGGTAGTGTAGTTATTGAGGACGGACATTTTTATATTCGGTATGAGGAAAGGGAAGAGCGAGAATATATAGTCCCGTCTGGAAATCATATTCGCATTGAATCAGGCGATAAGGTGAAAGCCGGGGGCCAACTTATTGATGGGGCTGTCGATCCTCAAGATATTCTGCGCATTATGGGGAGAGAAGCAGTACAGCGACACCTGGTTGAGGAAGTGCAGAAGGTCTATCGGTCGCAGGGGGTAAATATAAACGACAAACATATTGAAATTATTACCCGCCAGATGCTCAGGCGAGTACGTGTCGAATCCCCCGGTGATACAGAGCTTCTATCTGGTGACTTAATTGACCGCTTCGACTACGAGAGCATAAATGCTAAGGTGTTAGCTGAAGGAGGTGAGCCAGCTACTGCCCAGACTGTCCTACTCGGTATTACCCGGGCTTCATTGGCGACAGATAGTTGGTTAGCTGCAGCCTCTTTCCAAGAGACCACTCGAGTGCTTGCTAAGGCGTCAATTTGGGGAAAAACAGACAAGCTTCTTGGCTTAAAGGAGAATGTGATTATCGGCAGGCTTATTCCATCTCAGGTTTTATCCTTGACTGAGACTGAGGAAACTGAAGAGGTGACCCCGCAGCTAGATACCTCGATGTTGCTGGGGGAAGCACCCCCGGAAGTATCGCTTAGTTGAACTAGAGTTGAGGAAATTTAACTATATTCAAAATTGAAGCTGAGGTTAGAAGAATCCCCGCCACATGGCGGGGATTCTTCTGTTAATTGTCATCAGCTTTTATTTGCTAGCACTGGGTTGTGATATAATTTTAGTAAGTTTTATTTGGTTTTTTAACGATGCGAGATAGAGAGGTAGCAACACGGATAATATCGGGTAAGCCCAGCACTGAGGATGTTTCTCTGGATTCTAACCTTCGGCCAAAGCACCTGATTGATTTTATCGGGCAAGATAAGGTCAAAGGTAACCTTGAAATAGCTATTGTTGCTGCTCAAAAACGTGGAGAGGCATTAGACCATGTTCTCCTTTACGGGCCACCTGGCTTAGGAAAAACTACATTAGCCTATATTATCGCTGTTGAAATGGGGGTCAATATTAAAGTTAGCTCGGGTCCAGCAATAGAGCGTCCGGGGGACTTGGCAGCTATCTTAACTAACCTGCAAAGAGGTGATATCCTTTTTATTGATGAGATTCATCGACTTAGCCGAGTGGTAGAAGAAATTCTTTATCCGGCAATGGAAGATTTTGCTATAGATATAGTTCTTGGTAAAGGCCCGGGAGCCAGAAGTCTGCGCTTAAAGCTACCTCGTTTTACCCTGATTGGAGCTACTACCCGCTATGCTTTAATGAGTTCTCCTTTGAGAGACAGATTTGGTGCTACTTATCGTCTTGATTTCTATGATGAACTGGCCATAGAGACAATATTAAGACGCTCATCAAGTATTCTTAGTATAGAGGTAAAGGAAGCTGGTTTTAGCCAGATTGCCTGCCGGGCTCGAGGAACACCACGGGTAGCTAATCGACTTCTAAGACGAGTGCGTGACTATGCTCAGGTGATGGCAAACGGAGTGGTTACCGAATCTGTGGCCATTGAGGCGCTTTCTAAGCTGGAGATTGACCACCTTGGTTTGGATGAGATAGACCATAAGGTTCTGCATACTATAATTGAAAAGTTTGATGGCGGGCCAGTTGGTCTTGATACTATTGCTGCTTCTATCAATGAGGAAGCAGATACTATAATGGACGTTTATGAACCTTACCTCCTTCAACTAGGGTTCCTGGACCGGACACCTCGAGGTAGAGTAGCTACTAGACTTGCCTGTGAACACTTAGGGGTTGCTTATAAAAAAGGACAGTCATCTCAGGCAAACTTGTGGTAAAGGTTATCGGAAGTCTTTTCCTCTTTGTGTGCGTTGTGCTGCTTCCATGGCAAGTTGTCGTTGAGACCAGGGGGCTTTAGGCCACGATTTAAAGCCGATGTGTTGACAGAGCTATTGCCTGCTGGAAAAGCTTACCCTTTATTGCCCCCAGCACCATAGTGCATTTACAGCTGGTAGGAAAGATGTGTTAAGCTGGAAGTATGATGAGCCCTAGAAGTAAAATTATTATCTTGCTTCTCTTGACTACTTTGCTGCTACTAGCTTGCCAACAGCCACCTGGGGTGGCTAAAGTAACTCAGGTTATTGATGGCGATACTATTGTCATTGAGGGTGGTTATCATGTGCGTTATGTTGGCATTGATGCTCCGGAGAAGGATGAGTCCTACTACTTAGAAGCAAAGCAGGCAAATGAGGAACTAGTGGAAGGCAAAAAGGTTAGGTTGGAGAAAGACATTTCAAATAAAGATAAATATGGAAGGCTGCTACGCTATGTTTATGTTGACGGCACCTTTGTTAATGCCGAGATGGTAAGACAGGGCTATGCTTGTGCTAAAGCTTATCTACCTGATGTTAAATATCAGGTCTATTTAGAGGCGATGGAAAAAGAGGCTAGACAGGCAAAAAAGGGAAGCTGGAGGTGAAAATAGTCCTTTTCTTTCTTAGGTTTTTGGTTTTGATGATTGGTTTAGTTGATAAGAAGTGCAAAATCTGGTTTATCCGTCCAGTTTTAGCGAGTTGCAATTAACTTTCTCTTATCCTGCGTTCTATCAATGCCGGCCCAAGAAAAAGAAACAAGGACAGCAAAATTAGAAGTAGCCAAGTCCAGAAATTGATGGCATTCTCGGTAGCTGAAGCTACTATTGCCAAAACTAGAATTTCAAGGGTTAACAGAGCGCTAGCTTTAGCCCAGCGTTGTCTGATACGAATGAAAATTGCCACAGTTACTGCCAATGCCATGAAACTCAAAGCGATCCATGGAGCAATCCCATAAAGATGTTCATACCACGGGAGCCTTTCCCCTATTCCTAACGTTAATATCCAGCTTAACACTATAGGAATAGGAAGCAACATTAATGATGCAAACAACCAGTCCTTTTTTATAATTTGTTTGGTTAGCAAAGCTAGGACAATTATGGCTAGAGGGGCGTAGGCAACAGCTGCAAACCATGTCCAGCCACCAGGTAAGTAAATCAATAGAATACCAATAGCTATTACTGGCATCAGGCAATAACCTAGCCAGGGGAATAGCCATATTGGTTTGCTGTGACACCAGCCGTAGATAACGACACCAATGACTGCGATTAAAATACCTGCTAACCAGGTTGCGCTTTGCCAGCAGTGCAAAGCGAAGAGTGCGGCAATCAGAAGATGGGGTAAAGCGGCAAATAGAGCTTGCCGCCAGCTGCCCTGGCTGTATACTTCATATATTTGCCGAGCAATAAGTTGGGGAGAGCCCAGAAGCTGTGCCGCAAGTCCGCTTACATCTTCTTCAGATAGCCCAGATTCTCTTAATTCCTGGCTTTTATCCTCGAGGTGTGCTTGGAGTTCTCGCATCACATCGCTTTCAGTTGTAGGATCAAGCCTCAGGTAACCTTTGAACCTGTCCAGGTAGTTTAACTGGGTTGTCATTGTCCTGTTAGCCACTTGCTGGTTGTATAACTAAGTCCATGGCAGCAGAAAAATTTTGCCATACCGTTAATCTCTCAGTCAAGGCTTTCTGCCCCTTTTGTGTTATATAGTAATAGCGTCTTTCCTGCCCGGTTGGTAATCTTTGCCATTTACCTTGAATAACCCCAGCTTTCTCCAGACGGTGAAGAGCCGGATAAAGAGTGCCTTCCTTGAACTGAAAATAGCCGTTGCTCCTTTTTTCTAGTTCTTTTATGATTTGGTAACCATACATTGGCTGGTAATTAATTAGCCAAAGAAGCAAGGAGTCAGTATTGCCCTTAAGTAATTCACGTCCGTAATTCACTTTGTCACCTCAGTAAGCTAAAATCTTTGTTTTAAGGATAGCATTAGCGGCTATTGCCGTCAAATGTGCGGCTTTAATTGACAAAAAATATTTTTGGTTGTATATTTAGTAGTAGCCTGTATTATAGTTCAATTCTAATCCTCTGGTGGTTAGAGCGAGGTGGAACCACCCGTTCACATCCCGAACACGGAAGTGAAACGCCTCAGCGCAGACGATACTAGGGGGGCAACTCTTTGGGAAAATATGCCACTGCCAGAGGCTTTTAAGAACCTAGTAGAGCCAGGCTCGTTGTAGTGTACAGAATTTCATAAGTGTTTTGATTTAGCAAGCTGGATATTACGTGATTTAAATGTGTGGAGATAGATTGAAGCTAGTAGAGGATGTAAAGACTGGGGGTAAATATGGCTAGCAGGTTTGAGAAGTTTTCAGAGCGGGCTCGCCGATCTCTGACCCGAGCGCAGGAAGAAGCCCAGCATTTTGGGCACAATTATATTGATACTGAGCATATATTGCTGGGCTTGGTAGCTGAAGAGGAAGGTGTAGCTAGTAAGGTTTTAAATAACTTAGGTGTGTCAGCAAGCAAGATACGAGCAGCGGTGGAGTTTGTGATAGGGCGGGGAGAAAGAGCGAGCATCGGTGAAGTTGGGCTTACCCCTCGGGCAAAGAGGGTTATTGAGCTTGCAGTGGATGAGGCACGCCGTCTTAACCATAATTACATTGGCACTGAGCATCTTTTATTAGGCCTGCTACGTGAACGTGAGGGAGCAGCCGTCGGAGTTCTGGATAGCTTTGGTATTACACTAGAGCGAGTACAAACTGAGATCGACACCCTTCTAAGCCAAGGTGCATCTCAGCCCCATGCTGCTGCTCGAGGTACGGCTCGAACACCAGTTTTGGACCAACTTGGTATTGATTTAACCTCTGCAGCTCGAGCTGGCAAGCTCGATCCTGTCATTGACCGCGATAAAGAGATTGAGCGAGTGATTCAGATACTTAGTCGTCGTACTAAAAATAATCCAGCACTTATAGGTGAACCGGGTGTTGGCAAAACAGCGGTTGTAGAGGGTTTGGCA
>QYPU01000058.1 GCA_007280145.1 Dehalococcoidia bacterium
CAATCCCCCTTTGCCAGTCGTGGCGGTTATGCATTTGCAGTGTTTACGAGGTTTCTGTTTCGCAAGAACTTGCGTGAGTGCCATTAGGCAAGAACTTCTTACGCTGTCCTAGGTGATGTGAAGTATTCATTCTTGTTTCCACCAATCATGAAAAGTTATTAGAATGGGCAACCCTACTGCTCTAGCAAGCTCTAAAGACGACGCCAATTCTCTTAACTTTTGATTAGATTGACCATGCTTTTCCAAATTAACCCAAATCCAACCTCCGATTGCTCCAGGTATTTCAACCCCGGAGTCAGTTAGATTAACATAATAACTCAAAAAATCCGCCATCACATCGTATGAGCCAGACTGCCAATCATTTAGCTTCTTTTGAATAGCATAAGAAATCCCTGGCTGATCCTCCTCTGGAACTGTATCAGCAATTTCCATGAAGGCGACCCCCACACCAGCAATTGTAATGAGATAATCCCAAAATTCTAAAAGGTTAGAATTTCCAAGTGCTTCAAGTTCAGAATATTTTTCTAACATTAGAATATATGTCTCAATGGCATAAATGCGAGCAAATTCAACTAGCTCATTAGCCCTTTCGAGGTGGTCTTTCGAATAAAGCATCTTTTACTCCTTCCAAACACGAGCCGCAAAATCTCTTGAACTTCATGTCGCTTAAGATCCACACACAGGAAGTATAAGTTCGCCTAATCTGAATCAGGCCGTTCTGTTATAAATCAAGGTTAACCTATCAGACATCCTAACTTCGCCGCTGCCAGTGTAACCTAACTACCCTACCCCACCACTATATTAACCAATCTTCGCGGGACATAGATAATCTTGTTAATATTGTTACCCTGAACATAGGCCTTTATCCGCTCCCGGCTCAAGGCCAGCTCTCTGGCCTCGGATTCGGTAATAGACACCGGCACGGTAACCTTATCCCTCAATTTCCCATTCACCTGGATAACCAGCGTAATCTCTTCTTCTTTAGCTAACTCCTCATCCCACCTGGGCCAGGACTGGTTATGGATGCTGTAAAAATGACCGGCCATTGTCCACAACTCCTCGGTAAGATGCGGTGCCGTTGGCGCCAGGAGCAACAGCAAACTGGTGATAGCTTCCTGCCATACCGACTCAGAAATCGTGCCCGCCTCCTGAACCTTGCCCAGATAGTTAGTGAATTCCATGAGGGCAGCCAGCATGGTATTGAAGCGGAACCGCTCCATGTCCCCGGTCACTTTTCTAATGGTCTTATGGATGAGGCGGGTTAACTCTTTTTCCACATCAGGGTCAACATTCTTTTCAGAACAGCCAGCTATCACTAAATTCCAAACCCGGTTCAGCCAGCGGCTTATACCCACGATGCCCTGGTCACTCCACTCCCCACCCTGCTCCCAGGGCCCGACAAACATGAGATAGGCACGAACAGCGTCAGCACCCATCTCGGATACATACACATCAGGTGTGACCACATTACCCCTGGACTTGCTCATCTTATCGCCCTGATAGATGATTGTCCCCTGGTTAAACAGGCGAGTAAAAGGCTCATCGAAATCAACTACTCCAATATCTCTAATCGCCTTGGTGAAGAAGCGAGCGTAGAGGAGGTGCATGACTGCATGTTCAGCACCACCAGTATATAAATCCACCGGCATCCAGTGCTTCAACTTGTCTTTATCAAAGGGGAAATTATCAACGTTCGGACTGGTGTAGCGCAGAAAGTACCACGAAGAACACATGAAAGTGTCCATAGTATCGGTTTCCCGCCGTGCTGGCGAATGACACTGTGAACAGGTAGTATTAACAAAAGACTCGCAGTACTTTAACGGAGATTCACCCGTAGGCCTGAACTCAGCATCAGGAGGCAGCAAGACGGGCAAATCCTTCTCTGGCACGGGAACAATGCCGCACTTATCACAATATACCATCGGAATAGGTGCTCCCCAGTAGCGCTGGCGGGAGATAAGCCAATCACGAAGCCGGTAAGTAACAGCCCGTTTACCCAATCCCTTAGCTTCCATATAATCACAGATAGCCTCAAACCCTTCCTCGCTGGAAAGGCCATCGAACTGCCACGAATTCACTACAGTCCCAAGCCCAGGATAAGCAGACTCCAATTCCTCTCCTGCCCAATCTGGAGGGGCAATAACCACCCGAATAGGCAGCCCGTATTTCTTAGCAAATGCAAAGTCGCGCTCGTCGTGGGCCGGGACTCCCATCACCGCACCTGTCCCATAGCTCGGCAACACATAATCAGCAATCCAGACAGGCACCGGCTCTCCATTCAGCTTGTTAATTACATGGCTACCCAGAAACACTCCTGTCTTCTCTTTCTCCACAGCCGTTCTTTCAATCTCGGTCTGTCTCTGCGCTTGAACGACATACTTCTCCACCTCAGCCTTATGTTCCGGTGTAGTAAGCTGAGGTACCAGAGGATGCTCTGGAGCCAGGACAAAGAAGGTCACCCCAAAGATAGTATCAGGACGGGTAGTAAATGTCCTTATCTCCTTCGTATCTACGCCATTATGTTCCAGGCCAAAGACAATTTCGGCCCCCGTACTCTTGCCAATCCAGTTCTTCTGCATTATATTTATCCGCTCTGGCCAGTCTATTTGGCTGTGGTCAAGAAGCTCATCGGCATACTTGGTAATCCTGAAAAACCACTGCTCCAAGTGCTTCCTGGTCACCGCTGTACCGCAGCGCTCACACAATCCCTCGCCGACCACCTGCTCGTTAGCCAGCACTGTCTGGCAGTCGGGACACCAGTTGACCGGCGCCTTGCCCCTGTAAGCCAAGCCAGCCTCATAAAGCTTGAGGAAAAACCACTGCGTCCATTTATAGTATTCCGGAAGGCAGGTAACCACCTCACGATTCCAGTCATATACAGCTCCCATGCTCCTGAGCTGGCGGCGCATGTTCTCTACATTTTCCATCGTCCAGATATAAGGATGAATGCCGCGGCTGATAGCCGTATTCTCCGCCGGTAGCCCGAACGCATCAAATCCCATAGGATGAAGCACGTTGTAGCCCTGCATCCGCTTAAACCTGGCATGCACATCCGAAGGCGCCATAGCATACCAGTGCCCGATATGAAGGTCTCCAGAGGTATACGGGAACATGGTCAAGGCATAGAACTTCGGACGGTTGTCATCCTCCCTGACCTCATAGAGGCGGTCAGCCGCCCATTTCTCCTGCCACTTCTTTTCGATTTCCCGAGGGTTATATTTCAGAGAAGATTCCATAATAGGCTGATTTTATCCCTTCAGGGCTAGCCAGTCAACTTTACCCAATCACCGCCTGGCGACTGCCAAAGCGCAACGAGGTAATGTATAATAGAGCTAAAGTGGAAAACTTTTCCAGGAGGTACAAGCATGGATGAACTAACAAGGTTAGCAACACACCCGTGGGCTATGTACTACTTTGGCGGGATTGGGGATGCCTTGGTGATTGTTGGCATCGTTACTGCAGTTATGGATGTAACAATCGCAGGCTTCACGCCTGTGTTATGGTTCCTATTAGCTATTGCCTGTTATATGGGCCTGATTTGGGTTGTCGCACTACGTATACTGGCCCATCTGGAAAACCGAACAGAGAAGTAGCTGGATTAAAGTCAAACGGACTCGATAGTATGCAGAGGCAACTGTTTGAAACCATTGTGAATAGGGTCATCGAGGAACTGCCATCGGAGTTCCGAAGCAGGCTGGAAAACGTCGATGTGTTAGTAGAGGGCTGGCCCAGTCCAAAGCAACTCAGGCAGCTGGGACTCAGGCACAATACTGAACTGTTAGGTCTTTATGAAGGGATACCTCAAACCAGGCGGGGCAGCGGCTACAGCCTGGTCTTGCCGGACAAAATAACTATCTTTCAGAAGCCCATCGAGGCAAAATGCCGCTCTGATAGACAAATCGAAACGGAGATAGGCAATGTAGTACGCCACGAGATTGCTCACCACTTCGGCATTGGTGACGAGACCCTGCACAGAATAGAGCGCCAGAAGCTCGACAGAAAAAGGATGCAAGATTAAGCCTCGACTAACCAGCAACTATCAGGCAAGTGTGGCTATCGCTGCCGCCTCAAGCCCTGGCTCTTTCTACTTCTTGATAGCCAGCTATAACTTTCGTGCTACCTCTGTTGCCTGTTGGACAGCCTGTAATACCTTTCCCGGGCTGGTAGCATCACCTATGACATAGACTTCCGGGACAAGTTCCTTTACCTCCGCCGACAGGTCATTCACTGACCTTGCCCCTGTAGCCAGAACCACCGTATCTACAGGTCCGAGTGTTCGTTCTCCACCCTCGGGGCTTATAACCACGCCCTCGTCGGTGATAGCTTTCACCGGTGTAGAGGTCAATATCTTGACGTTTCTCTCCTTAAGACGGCGGCGTAAAAAGTAGCGGGCTCCCGGCGAGATGTCCTGAGCAGTATGTCGGAGCATCTCGACTATGGTCACATCCTTGCCCTGCTGAGCCAGATAGTCAGCAGTCTCGCAGCCCACCAGTCCCCCTCCAATAACCACGACCCTCACACCAACCGGGGTTCCTCTGAGCACATCCTGAGCAGTAACAACATTGTCCCTGTCTATCCCCGGAATATCGGGGAAAAGCGGTGCTGAGCCTGTAGCCACGATGACTACATCAGGTGATAACTGCTTAATCATCTGTGGAGTCAACTCACATCCCAGCTTTATCTCCACGCCCAATCGCTGCAGGTCCTTAACTCGAGACCGAACCACCTCCAGCCAGATCTCCTTGGTAGGAGGCACTGCTGCAAGCAAAACCTGCCCGCCGAGGGAATCCCCTTTTTCATAAAGGGTAACGTTGTGTCCCCACAGAGCTGCTGCCCTGGCTGCTTCCAGGCCTGCTGGCCCACCCCCAGCAACCACCACCTTTTTAGCCTTCGCCGTCCCTGCGGAAGCATACTCCGCCTCACGACCAAGGGCGGGGTTCTGAATGCACGTTATCGACGCATTGCCCATCATCAACATATCGATACACCCCTCATTACAGGAGAGACACTTGACAATGTCATCAGGACGTCCCTCCTTAGCCTTGATAGCGAATTCAGGGTCAGTTAATGACGACCTTCCAATTGCCACCAGGTCGGCTTTCCCCGAACTGATGATATCCTCGGCAACGGCAGGGTTTATAATCCGTCCCACCGCAATAACCGGCACTGAAACAGCCGATTTGATAGTTGCCGCTGCAGCAGCGTTAAATCCCGGCTCCATGGCAGGAGGTGCACTGGTAAGGTGACCCGACTCGTATACCCCCACTGAGACATGAAGCGCATCAACACCCGCCTCAACAAGGCGCTTGGCTACCACCACACTCTCATCGAGAGTACGTCCCTGGGGGACTGCTTCATCACCACTGATGCGGAACAGGACAGGATAATCAGGACCAACCAGCTCTCTCACCCGCTGCACGATCTCAAGGGGAAAACGCAGGAACCTCTCGAAATCACCCCCATACTCATCAGTCCGCTTGTTGGCATAGGCTGACATGAACTGGGCTATGAGGTAGCCATGAGCACCATGCAGCTCTACAGCGTTAAAGCCGCTCTCTTTGGCGCGGCGTGCCCCCTGGGCGTATGCCTCAACCAGCGACTTAATCTCCTCCACAGTCAGCTCTCTGGGCACCTCTCTAACAATAGGGTCAGGGACAGGCGAGGGAGCTACGGGCTGTTGGCCTCCGAGGCTGAAGGAAAATGTCTCCCGCCCAGCGTGATGCAACTGGATAGCAACCTTGGCACCGGCAGCATGAATTCGGTCTGCAAGGCGGCTTAACCCAGGTATGAATTTATCATCCCAGATGCCCAACTCGGATGGACTTCCCTTGCCCAAGGGGTCAATAGCAGTCACCTCCACGATGATGAGTCCAAAGCCTCCTCTAGCCCTGGCCTCATGGTATTCGATGAGGCGGTCTGTCACCGTCCCATCAGGTGCGCTGAAACCAGTCCCCATAGGTGGCACCACCAGCCGGTTCTTGAGTTCCATCTTTCCAATGTTAACAGGCTGAAATAGCTTCATCATATTTCCTCCCAGTCCTGCAAAGGACTTCTTTGTCTCCAATCAATTGTAATATCTACCGAAAGCCTTCACCCCATGCTTGACCCATTATCAGCTAACTCTTCACAGCAGATGAAAGCGTAAACAAACACACAACTGCCGGTCTTTTCTCGGCTGATTGCGGAATCTATAAAAAGAGACTCCGATTTATCTTCCTTTGTATTTAGGGGTTTTCTTCGCCGGGTCTTTCTCAAGAAAAGCTCTTGCCCCTTCCTTTTGGTCTTCAGTTCCGAAACACATGGCAAACAACTCCGTTTCAATTGCCATGCCGATTGAAAGAGGCGTCTCGAGGGACTTGTTCACCGCAATCTTGGCAAACTTCAAGATAGCCGGGCTTTTACTCTTAAGTTTACCAATAAGTTTATCAACCGTCTCCCTCAATTTATCCGCAGGGACAACCTTGTTCACCAATCCAAGTCTCAGGGCTTCCTCGGCTGAGATAAAATCACCAGTGAAGATAAGCTCTTTTGCCTTCTTCTCCCCCACGAGTCTCGGTAGTATCTGAGTTCCTCCACCACCCGGTATAACTCCAACAGTAATCTCCGGCTGCCCAAACATAGCATTCTCAGAAGCTATGATTATGTCGCAGGCCATGGCTAGTTCACACCCTCCACCAAGGGCAAGACCATTCACCATGGCTATGACTGGCTTTGGAACCTCCCTTACCACCACATAATGGCGCTGCGCCCCCTTGGCCCCCTTGATAACATCTATAGGGCTCCAATGGGGAAACATGCTGATATCAGCACCAGCGCTGAAAGCCTTGTCCCCCGCCCCAGTAATGACGATGATATACACCTCATCATCATCCCTGGCCTGCCCCAGAGCAGCTATAACCTCAGCCGTCAAAGTCTGGTTCTGAGCATTAAGTTTATCAGGTCGATTTAAGGTTATCCAGGCAACGTTTTCCTTCTTCTCATAGGTAATTGTCTCAAATTCCATTTATCCCTCCTTATAATAAATAATAATATTAATAGTATATTTTCCCAGCAAAGGATCTACTTCCAATTACTACCACTCACAACCCTCCTGGTATCTCTCCCAGCCTATCGAACGAGTATTTCTCCTTCACGGGAATACCCGCCAGGCGCTTGGCAATATTCTTCGTCTTCTCTACGTCGTAGCTGCCCATAATAGCAATCTGCTCCATCCTCGGAGAACCACCACCATGAACACCAGCATACTGCGCTACGCCAGCCGCTTCCGAGCATGATATAGCTTGGACCCAGCGGAAGGCACGATGTATATCTTCAATCGGCACCTCCGGATTCCGCATCATGTACTTTTCCAAATACGGGCGAGTCTCCGGGTTCTCCCAATCACCCAGACGCGGCAAGGTTGACGGCATCCCTCCAGCTATATCTGCCAGAATATCAAACTCGTGGTAGATGTTTACGCCAGCATGTCTGCGACTAACATTACAGTAAACGATGTCAGGAATGTAAGTCCCTGAACCCGACTTTTGAGCATTAATCCCAGCAGCAATGCCTGTCCCGTAACATAGCTCTGAGGTGCAAATCATTTCGGCCAGCTTCTCACTGACATGCGGTTTCTTTTCTATTCCATTGCACTCAGCCATCAGAGCAGTAGCCCCCATAATCACATCCGTAAAAGCTGGCTTACAGCCCGTATAGCTATGGCGATGATAAAGAGCAAATAAGAGCGCCAATCTGCCACCAAGCTCATACTCGCCATTCAGGAACACGTTCTCCCACGGAACAAACACATTGTCAAAAACCGTCAGAGAGTCGGCACCCACATAAGGACCTGGCATACCCAACTCCTTAGAAATGGGAGACCTGGCAGCGCTAACAATCAGCTTCACACCCTCTGCATCAGCAGGAACCGCACAGGAAACCGCCCATTCTCCCTCTTCTTTCGTCAGTCGCCGCGTAGGTATCACCATGAGCCATTCCACAACAGGGGCAACTGAGTTATGTACCTTGGCTCCTCTGATGACAATGCCGTCGCTTTTCGTCTCCACTACGTGGAGATAGAGGTCAGGGTCTAGCTGTTCATGTGGCCTGGCCGGACGATTTCCCTTCACATCTGTCTGAGCACAGCAGGCCGAGCGGTCATTCTCTTGGAAATCCCTTAGCCACTTCTCAAACCTCTTATAGTACGCAGTTCCATGCGCCTGGTCAGCCTCATGAGTAGCCACGGAATTTGCATTGATAGCGTCGATTCCCATACATCTGTCAATACATCCACCTACCTGGTGACAGGTTACTCTGGTCATCTTCTGTTTGGCGAGCAAATCGGCAACGCTTCGATGAGTATGACAGAACCGGTTTATCTTCTTGCCCGTCAGGTGAGAAGTAGCCGTCAGTATGTCCTCATATTCCTTGAACTCCGGGTCGGTTACCATATCATAGGTCTTGGCAATTCTATTGGTCCCTCCCTCTAGGCGAGGATCATCCCGGTATATAAGCTCCCCACTCATATACACATTCCGCCTCATCTTGCTCAATCTCTTGCGATATTCATTCGATGTAATCATCATAACCTGCCCTCTCTAACAGATACTTCACAACAAGCTATATTCTCTTACTGCTACTCACAGCTCTTCTGGTGTCTCTCCCAACCTGTCAAAGGAGTATTTCTCCTTCACGGGAATACCAGCCAGCCGCTTGGCGATGTTCTTCGTTTTCTCCATATCGTAGCTACCCATAATGGCAATCTGCTCCATCCTCGGAGAACCACCACCATGAACACCAGCATATTGCATGACACCAGCAATTTCCGAACAGGACATGCCCTGAACATAGCGGAAGGCACGATGTACATCTTCAATCGGCACCTCCGGGTTCCGCATCATGTACTTCTCCAAGTACGGACGAGTCTCCGGATTCTCCCAATCACCCAGGCGCGGCAGCGTCGCCGGCATCCCTCCAGCAATATCCGCCAAAATGTCGAATTCGTGATAGATATTCTCACCAGCATGCTTCCGGCTAACATTGCAGTAGACAATGTCAGGAATGTATGTCCCCGAACCCGACTTCTCACCGTTGATGCCAGCAGCAACACCTGTCCCATAACATAGCTCTGAGGTGCAAATCATTTCGGCCAGCTTCTCACTGACATGCGGCTTTCTTTCTATTCCGTTGACTTCAGCCATCAGTGCCGTGGCTCCCATAATCACATCTGTCATAGCTGGCTTGCAGCCAGTGTAGCTGTGGCGGTGGTAGAGCGCAAACAGGAGCGCCAGCCTGCCACCAAGCTCATATTCACCATTCAGGAACACGTTCTCCCAGGGAACAAACACATTGTCGAAAACCGTCAGAGAGTCAGCAGAACCATAAGGGCCCGGTGCGCCCAGCTCCGCAGGATAACTGGCAGCGCTGACGATTAGCTTCACACCCTCTGCATCAGCAGGGACTGCACAGGAAACCGCCCATTCTCCCTCTTCCTTCGTCAATCGCCGCGTGGGTATCACATTGAGCCACTCCACGACAGGGGCATCTGAATTATGCACCTTGGCCCCTCTGATGACAATGCCATCGCTCTTCGTCTCCACTACATGGACATAAAGGTCGGGGTCTAACTGCTCGTGAGGTCTCGCCGGGCGGTTTCCTTTGACATCCGTCTGAGCACAGCAAGCTGTGCGGTCGTTCTCCTGAAAATCCCTTAGCCACTTCTCAAATCTCTTGTAATACTCAGTACCATATTTCTGGTCAGCCTCATAACTCACCACAGCATTCGCATTGGTAGAATCAATCCCCATACATCTGGCGATGCATCCGCCTACCTGGTGACAGGTGAGTCTCGTCATTCTCTGCTTGGCGAGCAAGTCAGCAACGCTTCGATGAATATGGCAGAACCGGTTTATCTTCTCACCTGTCAGATGAGACGTGGCCGTTAATACATCCTCATATTCCTTCAACTCCGGGTCAGTTATCATATCATAGGTTTTGGCAAATATGTTGACCGCTCCCTCCATCCGAGGGTCATCTCGGTCTATGAGCTGTCCATTCATGTAGACGTTCCGTCTCATCTTGCTCAATCTCTTGCGATATTCACTCGATGTAATCACCAGTAACCTCCTTGTGCAAAATTTTGCATTAGTTTTCAACCAGTCGTACCATTATTCACTCATCCATTCTCAACAGCCTCCTTATCCCTTACTAAAAAGCCGATTTATATGGTGGTGCCTCCATCTACAGCAATAACCTGGCCGGTTACATAGCTGGAGGCATCAGAAGCCAGATAAATCACCGCCCCAACCATCTCCTCAGGCTCGGCTATCCGCCCCATGGGAGTTCTGAACATAGCGCCCTGTAGAATATCCGGATTACTCCAGAGAGCTTCACTGAAGCGAGTCCTGGTCATTCCGGGTGCTACTGTATTCACCCTGATATTGTACTTAGCCCATTCGCTTGCCATAACCTTAGTTGCCATAATTACACCGGCTTTGCTTATGGAGTAAATTGGCAATATGTCGGGGGTAATTCCAGCTACTGAGGCAATGTTTACAATCCTGCCCCCACCCTGTTCCTTCATCACCCTGGCCACCGCCTGGCTCAAAAAGAACAACCCCTTCAGATTGAGGTTCATGATAGAATCCCAGGCACGCTCACTTACATCCAGCGCCGAATCCATGGCAGGGTTAGTGGCAGCGTTGTTCACCAGGATATCAATCCTGCCGAACTCTTCCTTGACCTTACTAACCAGATTGTCTATCTCCTCCATCCTGCCTACATGTGCTGCTACAGCCAGGGATTTCCTTCCCATTCCCTTTATCTCCTCAGCTACCTTTTCCAAATCAGGCAATTTCCGGCTGGTCACCACAACATCAGCACCGGCCCGGGCAATCCCTAGAGCAATAGCTTGCCCGATGCCACGGCTGCCGCCAGTTACAACAGCCACTTTACCTTGCAGAGAGAAATCCACTTTCTGTCACCTCCTGAATAAAATTAATACTGCTAATTATAATGAAGGAACATCAGCGACGCAAACGCAATAGCTAAGCTTGTTCAGCTTCCCGCGCCATTTCGCCAAGCGCCGAAGAGTACGCATGAAAAGTTGTAGAATCAAAGAGCACAAAAACTATCTCCTTAATTGAGGTAACACCTTCCTTGAGGAATGAGACAACGGTGTTCATAGCTACCTTTGCCGCTTCAGCTACCGGGTAACCGTAGGCTCCAGTGCTTATCGATGGAAAAGAAATACTGCTTAAGTTATTCTCTGTGGCCACTTTGAGGCTCTCCCGATAGGCACTGGCGAGCAGCTCAGGCTCTCCTTTGCTACCCCCATGCCAGACAGGCCCAACGGTATGAATGACAAACTTTGCTTTGAGATTCCCCCCAGTAGTAATCACCGCTTTACCTGTTGGCAACCGCCCTTGCCTGGATACGACTTGTTTGCATTCCTCCAAAATGGCAGGGCCACCAGCCCGGTGGATGGCACCATCAACACCGCCACCTCCCATCAAACCTGAGTTGGCAGCATTAACTATTGCATCAGTAGCTTGCCTGGTAATATCTCCCTGGATTATGGATAACTTGGCCCCGTTGATGCTCACCTCTGTGGCTGATTTCTCCATGGCTTCGCCCTCCTTCACAGCTATTCTTGGCTTACCTTCAGACCTCAAGTATTTATCTTCTTAATCTCTTTACTTCCTCAACTATTCCAGGCAAAATTTCACCGGTTTTCCCCTGAATCAAATAATCAGAAACCCCTTCTTGAGTTAGAGGTGTTGGCTCGGCATTCAATTCAATGATTGTCACCGCAGGGACTCTCTCCACCGCATATATACCAGCTCCGGTCTTCCTTTCTGTCTCCACTTTCCTCTGCCTGGCGACCCGTGGTAATTCGGCAAAAGGATAAACCACAGCCGATGTCCCGCAAATGAGCATCAAATCGCATCTCCAGGCTTCTTCCAGACTTTGATGAGCAACATCACTGGGAATCGGCTCTCTGAAATGAACAACGTCTCCCTTAATTACCCCTCCACATTTTCTACAGTGGGGTGGCAATCTCCCTTCCTCTCTTAGCCCTTGTAAATCATATTCTTCTAAATCAAATCTAGCATTACAATCAATGCATCTTAGTTTGAACGCATTTCCATGATAGTCCAGAACGTTTTCAGTTCCTGCCCTTTGATGCAAATTATCAATGTTTTGTGTAATCACACACTTCAAAATCCCCATCTTCTCCAACTCAGCCAGTGCATGATGACCCGGATTAGGCTCCACCTTTGTTAAATCTCCAAACAAAGAGGGGCCACTCAATTTCTCCTCCCAGTATTCTTTTGGATTTGCCAAAAACCTGTGATAAGTTTGGTAGGCTCTTCTTTCCGCCTCAGGGTCTTTAGTCCAGATACCCGATGGCCCTCGAAAATCAGGGATTCCCGATTCAGTTGACATCCCTGCCCCAGTTAGGGCAATAGCATAATTTGAATTGATTAAATCCCTTGCCGCTCTTTCAATTGGTTCTTCCACAGCTTTTTACCTCCCGAATATTCCTCCTTATTCAGCTACAGGCCTTAACAAATTCATCAGGCTAAAGATGATAAGGCAAACCCTCAGCTTTGATTTCACTCCGCCCCACTGAGAGTATATCCTATGTTACTTGGTAGTTAAAGCATATATCCCATCCCCACTTGCTGATTGAACTTTCAGTATGAAATTCATATAATGAATAAGGTAGGCTATCACAATAACTAAGTCTTGACCGAAAATTTTTGATAATCCATCATAATGGGGGTGCAAAGTGACACATTGGATGTGTGTTGAATGTGGTTATCTATTTAGCGCTCCAAGCCCGCCGAATGAATGCCCTGGCTGTAAACAGGTGTGCGTTTTTAACGATGTCACCTGCTACAGGCCAGAATGCGGTGGTGAGCAAAATGTAGACCCGTTGCTCGTGGGTACAACCCTGAGGACCGTGATCGGAGTTTCGGTTCCTCCTGCAACTCGAACGGCAGTTTCGGCTACGGCTAAAGTGCGAACAGCATATGTGGACATATTAGCGACAGCCGAAATGTTTGATGGGCTGACTGAGGAGCAAAAACAACAATTTCTCAGTCTGGGGAAAACTGAAACTTATGAACGGGGTGCAGTTATCTTTAGCGAAGGCAACGAGGCGCAAAAGCTATACATAGTCGAAGAAGGGTGTGTAGCTATTGAAAGCGATATCGATGAGCAAAAGCGAGTCCCAATCTGCACTGTATCCAAGGGGCAGGTCTTCGGGTGGTCATCTCTTGTGCCGCCCTATCAGCTGACTGCTTCAGCCATTGCTCTTGAGAAAACAAGAGCTCTTGCTATCGATGGCGCAAAGGTACGTGGCCTATGCAGCACAAACCCGACCCTTGGCTGCATAATTATGCGAAATATCACTCGGCTGGTTGCTTCCAGGCTCAAAAACCTCCGCTTAGAGTTTATAAGCCTCATTTATGCATAGCCGAGGCATGTCGCTTGGATTGCTTGCATTTCTCTCTATAAACTTGGCACTCATGTTACATTAACCCTGCCTGAAGTTATATACTACTTCACACAACACACTCAGAAGAAAGATAGAGCCAGAACAAGCACATCTAGAGCTATCTACTCTTGAATGTTTTTCGCTGTAACCTTCCCCACCAGCCAGATTATTACTGGTATCGAAACCATCTGGACAGCTATACCCGGCCAGCCCTGTTCAATCACCGACCAGAAGGCGACAAAAGGATTTGTCTCTAACCCTAGAGGACTGTAGCTTTCTCCGGCAACAAGGTATATCGTTAGAAGTGCCAACAACAGGGCTAAGCGCCCACCTACCATAGCTCCGAGCAGTGACCATATAGCTCGCAGGTTATACTTCTCACGCAGTATTCCAGCGATTAAGCCATAGGCTGAAAGCTCAATTACTATCTGCGGTAAAAGCCTCAGAACTGGCATCCCGGAGACAGCATAGCTAGCAAGAGGAGTAAGCAACCCGATAATCAAACCTGCCCGCCAGCCAAATACCAGTCCGCCTATCAATACAAAGATATGCATGGGCAGGAAGGTGGGGCCAGCTAGATGAAACTGGTGAAAAATCCAGGGCACCAGGACGGCTGCTAAAACGAAAACAGCCGTAAGAGCATAGCTACGAATATCGTTGTACTTTAGCACCACAGGGAAAGGTTGAGGCTTGGAAATTGCAATCTTGTTAATCATTGACGGCCTCCTTCCATTGAAAGATAGTAGCTGTGATTCTATATTCGCTCTTCGTAGCCATGCCCATCGAGTAGTACCTGTTCAACTCAGGGCTTCATCTACATTGTAGCAGCGCAATGCTGGGGAGGCAAGCAGAGGGTAAGCATCCAGCACAGGTGGGAGTAGGCCCATGGGAACATGCCTTGCCAGGCGCAGCCGATAAGGCAAGCGCTGTTCCGTGCCTACAGGCAAGGCGAGTTACGGGTGGTGTGAGAGAGACGGGTGGGCAGGGAGCGATTGCCGATACGCCAAGGCTATGGATGGGGTACCAGAGTTGAGGGCGGAGGAGCCCGGGTATTTGTGGCTAGATGGCGGGTGGGGTATTGACATTCCGTGGCAAAGCGAGTATGTTGTTGTTTGAAACAACAATGGACTCGTTGGCAGGTCTTATCGGCATTCGTGAGGCAGCTAGGCGACTGGGGATTCATGAAGAGTCTCTGAGGCGCATTGTTCGGATTGGGACGCTACCTGCACGAAAGTTGGGGGGCCAGTGGTATATTGATAAAGAGCAGTTCAACGCATTTGTTGCTACTTATGATAGCAAGACAGGCAAGAGAAGGCGTATGATTTGACCGAGTTACGCACGAGTAGATAAGGTGACTGAGGGGGTGTGTTCTCGATGGATAAGCTGCAAGGGGATATAGTGATTTTTACTGGTCAGTCAGGCATGAAGGTCAAGGACTGTATAAAAAGGCTGGGAGACACGGGAATTGTCTACAAACTCGTGCCAATTGACGACTACGTGACAAAGGTGTCAGGCAGGGAATTCGTGGAGGTCCTGGGGATGCCGCCTCGTATTCAGGAGTCGCTATGGAGCGAGGCTTTCGAAGCTGTGCGGCGCAACTTGCCGCAGGAGGGGCAAAATGAGGGGTACGTGTTCCTCACGTTCCATGCTTGCTATTTCCATCAGCGAAAGACGGAGTTTGTTTGTCCCGCTGACCTAGGCCAATTGGTTCAACTGAAGGATAG
>QYPU01000102.1 GCA_007280145.1 Dehalococcoidia bacterium
AAGGAATTGACGGGGGCCCGCACAAGCAGCGGAGCGTGTGGTTTAATTCGATGCAAAGCGAAGAACCTTACCAAGGCTTGACATGACAGAAGTAATGACCCGAAAGGGGAATGACCTGTAAAGTCAGGAGCTGCCACAGGTGCTGCATGGCTGTCGTCAGCTCGTGCCGTGAGGTGTTAGGTTAAGTCCTGCAACGAGCGCAACCCTCGTCGCTAGTTGATTTCTCTAGCGATACTGCCCGTAAAACGAGGAGGAAGGTGAGGATGACGTCAAGTCAGCATGGCCCTTATGCCTTGGGCTACACACACGCTACAATGGGTGATACAATGGGTTGCCAAAGAGCAATCTGGAGCTAATCCTCAAAATCACCCTCAGTTCGGATTGCAGGCTGAAACTGCCTGCATGAAGTTGGAGTTGCTAGTAACCGCAGGTCAGCACACTGCGGTGAATACGTTCTCGGGTCTTGTACACACCGCCCGTCACGTCATGGGAGTCGGTAACACTTGAAGTCGATGGGCTAACCTTCGGGAGGCAGTCGCCGAGGGTGGGACCGGTAACTGGGACGAAGTCGTAACAAGGTAGCCGTACGGGAACGTGCGGCTGGATCACCTCCTTTCTAGGGAGTTTTATCTCCTAGGTCGGTCGATAGATTTGCGTCTATCGTTTTAGTGATGAGTTGTCTTCCTTCCACTATCCAGATGTTAAGTTTTTTTATTTCAACCTCATATCCCATAGTTGACTGGAGTGGTAAAATAGTAGTAGTAACATAAGCCGGAGACAGAAAGTTAGCCGACTACAAGTCTTAGCTGTAACAGGTATCATTCTAGCCGGTGGTAAGGGCTTGCGCTTAGGACATGAGAAAGCTCTGGAGAAGATAGGCGAACAAAGCCTAATTGAGCGAACTCTAAGCTGCCTTTCCCCGGTTAGCCAGAGAGTGCTTGTAGTGACTAGCCAAGCGCAATTTGGTCTTATTGCTGCTCGAGTAAAAGGGAAAATAATAGTTGATGTCTGCCCTGGTAAGGGGGTGTTGGGTGGTCTTTATACCGGGTTGGCAAGGTCTGATACTTTTTATAATTTGGTTGTAGGTTGTGACATGCCCTTTCTTAATCGCGATTTATTGCGTTATTTGATTGGCCTTGCCCCCGATTTTGACGTGGTTATCCCTAAGATAGACGGTATGGCTGAACCACTACACGCCGTTTACTCTAAGAAATGCTTGGCTTCTATTGAGCAGTTATTACAGGAGAGTAGATTAGCAATATCCGAGCTTTTTAGCTTGGTTAGGACGAGATACGTTGATGAGGCTGAGATAACTAAATTTGACTCAAAACATCTGAGCTTTTTCAATATCAACACACAAGATGATTTGAGAAAAGCTAAGATGCTGATGAGGCAAGGAGCAAACTCCAGTAATTGGTAGGGGTGAATTCTAGTAGTGATTAGCGTTGAAGAAGCTTTAGGCAAAGTCTTGGGTTTTGTTGATGTTCTTGAAGAGGAGGAAAGGTCTCTTCTGGACTGTTTGGGGCAAGTTCTGGCCGAGGATATATATGCACCTTTTGATGTACCACCCCATGATAATTCGGCTATGGATGGTTATGCTGTACAAGCTGAAAGCATTAGAGGAGCAAGTTATGAGCGTCCTAGGATTCTTCGAGTTGTTGGCGAAGTAGCCGCTGGTCATGTCACTGGCTTGAAGGTAGAGCTAGGAACATGTGTCCGGATTATGACTGGTGCTTCGTTGCCAGAGGGGGCGGATACAGTCGTTCCTTTTGAGGCTACCGATGAGGTTGACCGTAAGCGAACCTCAGCTTCTGAGGCTGAAATCGGTATTCGTTGTAGCTTGCCTGAGGGTTCGAACATCCGCCAAAGTGGCGAAGACATCGCTAAGGGCGAGTTGGTTATGAGGTGTGGGAGGTTGCTTCATCCTGCTGAAATTGGAATGTTGGCTTCGTTGGGAAAGGGAACAGTTTTAGTTATTCGGCGCCCCGTGGTGGCTATCCTAGCCACGGGTGATGAAGTATTGGATGTTAATCAACCTTTGCTCCCAGGGAAAATATATAGCAGCAATACTTACAGCCTAGCTGCTCAGGTTCTTAGCTACGGTGGTATTCCAAGAGTTTTGGGAATTGCTCCAGATGATGTGGGGCAATTATCCAGGGCTCTTCGCCGTGGGCTCAGCTGTGATATGTTAGTAACATCAGGCGGAGTTTCTTTGGGTGATTATGATGTGGTCAAACAAGTTCTGGCAGCCGAGGGAGACATATCCTTTTGGACGGTGTGCATGAAGCCAGGTAAGCCTTTAGCCTTCGGCACATTCAGGAGGAATGGCAAAAAAAATGTCCCTCATCTAGGTTTACCGGGCAATCCGGCGAGTTCTATGATTACCTTTGAGGTCTTTGGCCGCCCGGCTATTCTCAAAATGATGGGTAAGAGAAACCTGACTAGGCCTAGTGTAACAGCGGTGATGGAAAGCCCGATTAAAAATGATGATAACAGACGTATCTTTGCTCGTGTTATAGTTAGCAGGCGGGAAGGTAAATACTTTGCCCGTCTCACAGGTCCTCAGGGTTCGGGAGTTTTAACCTCGATGGCAAAGGCAAATGGTTTAGCTGTTATTCCGGAGACTACCAAGGAACTTAAACCAGGAACTACTGTTGATGTAATGCTGCTTGGCTGGGGCGAGGCTCAAGATTGATGAAAGGAAATGAAGACGATTTTGCATGGTCTTAGTTCTGGGAGGCAGGGAGAATCTAAATATAAAACAGAGGCTAAATATCTGGCCTGATTATTGAGCTGAGGATTGAGAGACAGATGATTTTCGAAGCATCCAAGTTTGTTTTCACGCCGCCGCCTTTGGTTTCCCGAGCCCGGCGAGTTTTAATCAAACCCAATGCTGCTTACCCATTACCATATCCAATAAGCACCAGCCGGGAGACGATGAACCGAATAATCGAAAGTATCAAGCTTGTCAGCGATGCTGATATCATTATACTTGAAGGGATGCCTAGCGGAGAGTCAGTATATCCAATATACCGAGCTTTGGGTTATGATTTTCCCAGGGTGCTGATGTTGGATGTTAGAGATTGCATCTGGGTGGAAGTAGAGAATCCTTTGCCTCACCCCTTTGCTGTAGCTACTTTTTGGGTACCCAATGTTGTCCTGTCCAGTGACTATTTGATCAGTATGGCTCCTTTCAGTGTTATCGGCGGGAGTGGCAGCTTCAGTATAAAGAACCTTTTGAGTTTGTTGCCTGTGAGTAAATATAAGGGAGAGGCCTCGGGTGGCCGGGGGGTCTTATATGAACTAGGAATGGATAAGGTAATTGCAGATCTCTATTTCACCTTACCTTTCGATCTGGGTATTATTGATGCTCGCCAGAAGTTTACCAGCGCAGATAACTCGCTTCGGGGAAGGACAGAGGAATATGGGAAGATCTTTGCTGGCGAGCCATACGAAGTTGACCGAGAAGCAGTACAGGCAAGCAGAGTAGAAGCAGGATACCTGGACCTAATTGAAATGGGCAAAGCTGAGATGGAGGGTTAGAGCTAATGAGCGAGACAGATAGAATCAGCGAGTTGGAAGGCCTTAGTTATTTCATCGATTTAGACTGGTTTCAGGAAAGTGGTCGCTCCTTTACTGTTGTTGTGGAGCATTGTCTCTGTCTAGCTTGCAAAGAAAGACTAGCTTCTGAGCCGGAAGCTATGACATCAACTTCACTGATAATGAATATCAGGGATTGTTGTTCTAAAGCCTCTGGTTTTATCAGCCCTGAGTTACCACTGCTTGAGAAAATATTCCGGCTCTTTTTATCTAATGGGGATCGCTCGTTGAGTCTTGCAGAATTAATAGCCCAACTGAGCCTCTATTTAGACAGCCCTACTTCGCTGTCTCCTCAAACCATAAGGCGCCTTTTGGATAACGACCAGTGCTATGGTTTTTGCCGGAAACCTTAAGAAGAGTAGCTGAGCTAAATACTAGTCTTGTTTTCGGGTTTATCACTATCTTACTTCGAAGTTGGAAAACTGCCCGGTGAATGCAGCCCAGTCTACCTCTATATTCTCTACCAGGGCCTCGGGTGGTCCTGTCTCGAGCCGTCTGATAAGCTCCTCGAGTTTCCCCTTTTCACCCTCGGCATGGACTTCTACGATGCCCTCTCGGGGCAGGTTATGCACGTAGCCCCGCAAGCCCAGGCTCTTGGCGACCTGGGAAGTAAAGGCTCGATAGAAAACACCTTGAACTTGGCCGTGAACTTTAGCTGTGACATAAGCTAATTCAGGCATCTTGCATCTATTAACCTCCTCCTGTTAATTTATTGGAAGGGAGCTTCGTCCTTCAAGCTTATCTTATTAAACTGCTTGAGCGATGGCTGGGTGGACCTTGCCTAGTCGATTCAATCCAGCTTTATGTGCTAATTCAACAGCCTCAAGGAATTCTTGGTGTAATAGTGGTCTGGCTAATCGAGGCATCTGGAAGGCTTTATAGCAAGGATGGTATTGAGCCATAATATTGACGTAGCTATTTTGCGAAATCTCTTCAGCTATAAAGTTCAGTGTCTCTTTTGTACCGGCAAGCCTGCGGGGCAAGACTAGGTGGCGTATTAGGAGACCACGGACAGCTATTCCATCCTCATCAATTTGGAGGTCACCTACTTGGCGATGCATTTCTTTAACTGCAGCTCGGTTAACTGAAGGGTAATCTTTTATGTCTGATAGCTCCTCAGCAATCTCTTCATCGGAATATTTCATGTCTGGCATGTAAATGTCCACAACCCCATCGAGAATCTTTAAAGTTTCTACTGAGTCATAGCCACCAGAATTATACACTAGCGGCAACCTTAAGCCCAACTCTATAGCGACCTCCAATGCCTCGAGGATTTGGGGTACCACGTGGGTTGGAGAGACCAAGTTTATGTTATGGCACCCCTTGGCCTGAAGGGATAGCATTGTTTTTGCTAGCTCTTGTCTATTTAGTTCAGCTCCATCGCCGAGCTGGCTGATATAATAATTCTGGCAGAAAATGCATTTTAGGTTGCAATTGGTGAAGAAGATGGTTCCCGAGCCGTGTCTGCCTACCAATGGTGCTTCTTCACCAAAGTGAGGTACGTAGCTAGACACTGCTGCCAAACGGGGAGTATGGCATTTGCCAGTTTCACCAATTAGCCGGTTAACCGCACAATGGCGAGGACAGACCTGGCAATTCTGCAATAAAGCTCTGGCCGCTTCTACCCGTTTAGCTAATTCACCGCTACGGTAAAGTTCCAAATACGCGGCCATCTAGTTTATTCCTCGGTAGGCGGCGATTCTTTTTTAGCCTTCTTAATTACCTCTACTGTTTCTTGAGGTACGAGAATGATGGGAGTTGTCTTTTTAGTTCCCTTCTTAGGTTTTTTAGGTTCCCTTCGGCTAAAATTTCTGGTACCCATAACAATCCCTCATGTTGATTCCATATCGAATATGGTAGTAGAAGTTTAGCAGAGGCCAGTTCTTGTGTAAAGGATTCGGATTGACATAAATTTCTTGACTTTTGCTTTAGCTTTATTTATACTAACTGCCCGTAGTTGGTTAGGTATTTTGAGAATTTGATAGATTGCCCGAGTGGCGCAATGGTAGCGCAACCGACTTGTAATCGGTAGGTTAGTGGGTTCGACTCCCCTC
>QYPU01000057.1 GCA_007280145.1 Dehalococcoidia bacterium
CACCGCAAGTCAGCCATCCGCCTATTGCGTCGAAAACGGCAAGAAATTCCACAGCGACGGCGTGAGCGTCCCCGATGTTATGGACCTCCTGTGGTCCAGGTCACACCCACGTGAACAGGCTAAATCTAGATCTCACAATAATTCGGTAACAGCAATTTATGAAGCAACGATACCTGTTCGGTAACAGTTTATTTTGACGCAACACGTCACTCATTCGGAGAAGGATGACCGCTTTTCCATTTTATTCCTCCTGTGCTACAATTTGAGTAACCATGGAGTTCAAAGATGCCAATCTATGAATACTGGTGTAGTCATTGCCAGCGCAAGGTTATGCTATACCTTCCAACCTTCTCTCAATCTTCACCCCCTTGCCCCCAATGCGGCAACAATACCCTCCAACGGTTGTTCTCCACCTTTTCCATGCATAAAACAGACAAGAATATCTATGATGATATTCTTTCCGATTCACAGCTAACTAAGGGGATGTTAAGCAATGACCCCAGGGCCTTGGCTGAATGGAATAAACGAATGAGCCGGGGCGAAGAAGTTGCACCAGAATATAAAGAGGCGATTGATAAGATGGAAAGAGGAGAAATGCCTGCAAAACCAGCCAGCGAGGATAGTGGAACATCCGCTGAAGAAGCTGATTAGGTTTTAATATTATGCCTATCTACGAATTTTTCTGTCCCTCATGTTATAAAAAAACAAGCCTTTTTGTAAAAACTGCTTCGTCCTCTTTTGTGCCTAAATGTCCAGTTTGCGGCAGTGCTGATTTGGTGCGTGCTATTTCCACTTTCGCCCACCACAAATCAACTAAAACTATACACGAGGAGAGCGGTGAGCCAGGTATGTTCCCAAACCAGGACTACTATAAAGACCCACGCAACATCGGCAGAACAGTAGAGGAAAGGTTCCAAAAGATGGGCATGGGAATGCCCGCTGAGCTCCAGCAAAAAATTCAAGCCGCCAGAGAAGGTGAATTACCTGAACCTCTAAAGGAGCTAAAAAGTGCTTCCCCAGACGCTTCGTATCATTGACGCCAATTGCAATCGCATCAGCGAAGGATTGCGCTTCCTTGAAGAAATCGCTCGCTTTCTCCTCAATGATACTATCTTAAGCCAGCAATTAAAGGCAACACGTCACAGCCTGGTCAAGAGCCTGGGCAAATTTGGTACAGCCCTCCTATCTGAGAGAAACTCAGAGGGAGATGTAGGAGTTAAGGTTGAATCGGTTCGCCAACAACAAGATTTGCCGTCTCTTATTACAGCTAATGCCAGAAGAGTAGAAGAGGCACTGCGAGTCATAGAAGAGTTAGCCAAACTTCCGGAAATAAGTCCAGTATTGCATTCAAAAGACTTCGAGCAGGCACGGTTTAGCATCTATACATTAGAGAGAGTGTTACTGTCTAAAGTACTGCGCCAGGATAAGATAGCACGGCTAACCGGGCTTTATGCCATTATCGATACCCAAACACTAGAGCTAAAAGATGAGGTTGACGCAGCAAGTAAAGTCATCCACGGTGGGGCTAAGATTATTCAGCTTCGTGATAAGCACCACAGCAAAGGTGAACTATTAGCCATAGCTCAAAAACTGAAGGAATTATGCCACAAATCCGATACCCTCTTCATAATAAATGACCACCTCGATATAGCTCTGGCCGCTGATGCCGATGGACTCCATATCGGCCGGGCCGATTTACCCTTGACGGTAGTTAGAAAAGAGTTGCCCGTTGACAAGATTATTGGCTGTTCCACAGCTACCTTAGCCCAGGCACAAAAAGCAGAAGTCGAGGGGGCAGATTACGTCGCCGTAGGTTCCATATTTTCATCGCCGACTAAAACGGATGCTACTATAATTGGTATAGAGGGACTACGCCGGGTCAGGCAGGCGATATCTATCCCCATAGTTGCCATCGGCGGCATTAACAGGGACAATATCGCACAAGTCATAGCTGCAGGAGCTAACTCAGCAGCGGTCATCAGCGCTATCCTGACTCAACAGAATACAGAACAGGCAACACGCCAACTGGTTGCAGAAATTGACTAAGAAACAGAGAGCTACAGAAAACCTAGAGGCCATCGCTGAAAAGACTCGCCTCTACCTCTCTACCAAAGACACAGCGAGAGAAAATACGCTGCGCCTCTGCCGGGAGATAATCCGCTGCAGCGCCAATGCTATCCGCGCTGTGCACCGCCAGGAAGAAGGCAAGGCTGAGCAACTTCTAAGGTCAGCTCGCGCCTCGCTCCGAGATTTAATCCGCAATATTCCTCCGGAACACAACGACTTACTTTACGCTGGCTTTGTCCATGATGCCCAGAAGGAATTTGCCGAAGCCAGCACCACTTTAGCCATAGTTGCTGGCAAATCGCTTCCTGAACCCGAAACATTGGGGGTTAGCTATCCGGCTTACTTGAATGGTCTGGGGGAGACAGTCGGCGAACTGAGACGCTACCTTCTAGATAGCCTGAGACGAGGCGACCTTTCCCGCTGTGAAGGGTTACTGGCAATAATGGATGACATCTATGCTACGCTAGTAACCATGGACTTTCCTGACGCCATAACCTGTGGTTTAAGACGAACAACCGATTCAGTTCGTGGCATCCTGGAAAAAACCCGTGGTGACCTGACGCTAGTTTTAAGGCAAAAAGAACTCGAAGAGAAATTGGAGCAAATCCCCAAAAAAGATGAGTAGCCACAACATTTGACAAGGAGCCATGGATGCTGGCTCAAGGTTCTACACCCGGGCACCAAGAATGAGCTTTTTCGATATGCTCACTTCATTTGCTATGATAAGGAGTGGCCGCCTGATTAGTATATTGGGTGGACTCCAAGTTTCACAAAAAGGTGACCTGGCTATTCATAGTATGAGCGAGGCTAACGAATATCCTCAAATTGGTGGGGCTATGGACCTCGCCTGGGAAGCAAAGAAGCTCATTGTTGCCATGACCCATAATACTAAGGACATGAGGCCCAAAATAGTAAAGGAACTGAGTCTGCCCATCAGTGCCCAAGAGTGCGTTGACATGATTGTTGCTGACCTTGCAGTTATTAAAGTAACCCCTGAGGACTTCTCCTCAAAGAGGTTGCCCCGGGTTGGGCCGCGCAGGAGGTTCAAGCCCTGACTGAAGCACAACTCACCATAGCGGAGGACCTTAGAGAGATCGAGATCTAAAGCTCTCAAAGTAGTCGAGCTTAAAAATTTGACGGTGCACATCAAATATAGTAGAATTTCGAACTGGTGCTAAACTCAAGCTACAAACAAAGGAGCTAATAGCTAAAGATATGGCTCCTTTATTAGTGCCTACTACAAAAAGAAAGGAGTAAATCAAATGGACCTCGTATGGATAGCCCTGATAACTGGAATCCTCGGATTAGCTTTCGCTGGCTACTTGGCCTTCTTCGTGCTAAGGCAAGATGAGGGCTCAGCGCGAATCAGAGAGATATCAGCAGCTATCAAAGAAGGCGCTCTCGCCTTTCTGGGCCGGGAATATCAAATACTGGGGGTTTTCGTAGTTGTAATAGCTATCATCCTGGGTATCGTACCCAATCTTGGCTGGTGGGTTAGCCTGGCTTTCGTCTTCGGAGCCGCATGCTCCGGCGTAGCTGGCTATGCGGGTATGAATATAGCTATCAGGGCAAATGGAAGAACTGCTTCAGCAACTCAGAAAAGTCTCAACGAGGGACTGAAGGTCTCGTTCCGTAGCGGTGCTGTGATGGGGACGTGTGTCGTTGGCATCGGCATAATCGGTTTAGGCATCCTCTACTTTGCATTCCACAATCACCCTAACTTCCTTGCCATCATCCCCGCCTTTGGCTTCGGCGCCTCCGGAGTAGCCATATTCGCCAGAGTAGGCGGTGGCATTTACACTAAAGCAGCCGATACCGGTGCCGACCTCGTTGGAAAAGTAGAACAGGGAATTCCTGAAGACGACCCCAGAAACGCTGCCGTTATTGCTGATTTCGTCGGCGACAACGTTGGCGATGTTGCTGGGATGGGCGCTGACCTCTTCGAATCCTACGTAGACTCTATTATTGCTACGATAACATTGTGTGCAGTAGCCATTGCTGCCGGTGTGGTTGCCGATGCAGCCACTGCTTGGTATCTGCCCATGATGGTAGCTGCCGGTGGAATCGTAGCCTCGATTATCGGGGTTTTCATGGTCAGAGTAGGTAATAAGCCGGAGATGGGAGCGCTGCTTGGTGCTCTTCGGCGCGGCACCTTCTCAGCCTCCATAATCACCGCAATTTTTTCCTTCCTCATTGTTTATTTCCTGGCAGATGGACTAGGAGCATTCTGGGCTATCCTTGCTGGTTTAATCGCCGGTATGCTAATTGGAGAAAGCACCAACTATTTCACATCGTATGCCTACAAACCAACTCAAAATATCTCTGAGGCCGCGCAAACCGGTGCAGGGACAACAATAACTAAAGGATTCTCCAACGGACTGATGAGCACATTTCCTCCCATCATCTTTGTAGTTATTGCCATCGTCCTCGCCTATCACTTCGCCGATTTCTATGGCATAGCCATCGCCGGCATCGGGATGCTATCTACCCTGGGTATTACCCTTGCCACTGATGCCTATGGCCCGGTAGCTGACAATGCGGGGGGAATCGTAGAGATGTCAGATTTACCTCCAGAAATCAGAGAGCGAACAGACGCCCTTGACTCTCTGGGAAATACCACAGCCGCTACAGGTAAAGGCTTCGCCATTGGCGCAGCAGCCCTTACTGCTCTCGCCTTAATGTTATCCTATACGCAGATGGTGGGAATCAAGTTTGCTGAGATTAGCCTGTTAGACCCAAGGGTCGTGGCAGGGATACTGCTTGGCGGCATGCTGCCAGCAATCTTTTGCAGCATGACCCTGGATGCCGTGGGCAGAACCGCATTCTATATAATCAACGAGGTTCGACGGCAATTCCGTGAGATAAAAGGGCTGATGGAAGGCACAGCTAAGCCTGAATATAGTAAATGCGTTGACATATGCACAAAGGCAGCATTGAAGGAGATGATTCTCCCCGGTCTGATAACAGTAATCGCACCAGTCGTGGTTGGTCTTGTGTTAGGACCAATAGGACTCGGCGGCTTCCTCCTCGGAGCCATTAGTACAGGATTCATTCTGGCAGTAACGATGTCTAACGCTGGCGGCTCCTGGGACAATGCCAAAAAGTGGATAGAGACGGGACAATACGGAGGTAAAGGCTCCGACGCTCACAAGGCAGCAGTTATCGGTGATACTGTTGGTGACCCGATGAAAGATACATCAGGACCTTCGCTGAACATCATGATAAAGCTGATGTCGATAATAGCCCTGGTCATGGCACCAGCCCTAGCTAACTTTCCTGGGCTAATCTAAAGCCAGTATCATTACCTTTCACGGAGCCAGCCCTAAGGGCTGGCTCCTCTAGTTTAAAGACTGGTTAAGAAAGGATTCATCTTACGCTCGGCACCTATAGTAGTCTCAGGTCCATGCCCAGGATAGACAATAGTCTCATCAGGTAAAGTCATAAGCTTATTGTGAATGCTATCCATCAACTGGGCATAGCTACAACCAGGAAAATCTGTCCTGCCGATACCGAAGTTGAAGAGAGTATCACCACTAAAAACCACTCCGTGCCCAAAGAGGCTGATACCACCGGGGCTATGCCCCGGCGTATGCAAGACGGTGAAATGCAAATCGTCGATGTCTATAATATCACCATCCTTCAGCAACCTTTCCGGCTTAGGTAATTTTCCAAAAGAGCCTGCCATCATGGAACCCAGCATCTGAGAAACCATTCGCAATGCGCCCTCTCCTTCAGCTTGGTGGAGAGCAAACTCAGCTCCAGTTTTCTCTTTAACCGCTTTAAGCGCACTAATGTGGTCAGGATGGGTATGGGTAACTACAATCAACACTATCGACAAGCCCATCTCATCCACAGCCTTCAATATAGTCCCAGCCTCGGCACCAGGGTCTATAATTATCCCGCGCTTGGTTGATTCCGAGCCAACGATATAACAATTACTAGCATAAGGACCAACAACAAGAGACTTTAAAATCATTTTTATCTCCAGTTCAAATATCTTAGTGCCAACTCCAAAGCCTGGGGAATAATATCACAAGTCCATTGAAATAAATAAGCGTCTCATGCCAGCAAAATAAGCTTCTCAGTCTACTCTACACTGCAGAAAATGACAGGCTGGCAGAGGCACGTCCAGAATTAGCAACAGCTCAGGTTGCCCTTATCTCCTCGCGCATAAACTTAATATAGGAGATAGCAAAGCACAAAGCGGTCAACGCTATCATGCTTACAATCTGAGGCCACACGAGCAACAAACTCTGCCCAAAGGACAGGGGGTAAAAGAGTTCAGCGGGATACACGCCAAAGCCCGTCATCGTCGTTGGCAATAAGATCATACGCACCGCTTCTTGATATAAGAAGATAGGTGACATTCGGTTAAGCATCACCGCAATTTCTAAGTTTTGACCCGCAATAAAGTGGGCGATCCCGAAGAATAGAAAGAGAAGTAGAAACAACCACAGGCCTAGCGAAGCTAATGCTGAAGTGGCTACCTGCTTAAACAAAACTGAGAAAAGGACTGCCAAAGACATCCAGAAAGCGCCAGAGATTATGCTTAGGAAGATGAAAGCGAAAAGCCTAAGCACTTCTTCTGCAGTCGGAGGCACACCAATCATGCGCAATCCCAAACCGGCGACGACAGCCACTAGGCTCAATACTAATACTGCTAAAGTAACCAGCCCGGCCAGAAATTTCCCATTAATCACCGAATCCCGGTAAAGAGGCTGCGACAGAAGTCGACTAAGGTTACCACTCGCCCGCTCGCTGTTTATAGCGTCAAAGCCAAGAACAATACCAACTACGGGTATAAGAAGGACCATGAAAAAGAGTAAAGATTCTAATCCCCCTCCAGAAATAGCAAAAAGCTTAAGAAAGATGAACTTACTGGTGTCAGTTACCTCACTCCTTATATATTGGCTTGCTATCCACAAAGCTGACAGTCCAGCAGCATAAATCAATAGAAACACTATCATAAACCGCCAGCCACTAAAGTGGTCAGCTAGTTCTTTGCGAAAAACTGTCATTAACCCAGACATAATTAAGCCTCGCGGAAATACTTCATGTAAATCTGTTCCAGCCCATACTCCTCAATCTTCATCTGAACCAACAGGCTGTCACTATCAACCACCGTCCTGGCTATCTGAGGCCTCAGGTCACCATCACAGCTAACAAGCAGCAAATCGCCAGAACTCTCTAACTTCGCCACACCTTCAATATTCTTAATAGCGTTAATAAGCTTATCGGTGGGGGGCGATACCTGAACCTCAATTCGAAACTTGCCTCCGCCGATAGCATCTCTGCCCAGATGGTCTACCGACCCCTCAGCTACCAGGCAGCCCTTGGCTAGTATCCCAACTCGGGTGCAAACCCTCTGAACCTGATGTAGCTGGTGCGAAGATAGAACAACAGTTATTTTTTTCTTAGCCATGTTTGCTATAATAGCAAGGATCTGTTCAATACCTTCAGGGTCTATTCCGGCTGTAGGCTCATCAAAGAAAGCAACTTTAGGGTCTTTAATCATAACATCAGCAATTCCCAAACGTTGCTGCATGCCATGAGAAAACTGGCCAACTTTCTGGTCAGCTACTTCAGACAACCCAACAATATCCAGAAGCTCGTCTATTTTCCTCGATGCATCTTCCTTTTTCAAACCATTTAATTCAGCAATATAGCTCAGATTCTGTCTAGCAGTTAAATCATTGTAGAAACCAAGCTTTTCTGGCAAGTAGCCAGCAATTCGCTTCACCTTGAGTGGTTCTCTAGTAGGATTATAGCCGCACACCCGAGCGGTGCCTGATGTCGGTTC